>DBFCNY010000276.1:0-2022 GCA_048298285.1 Collinsella sp. | reverse complement strand
ACCAGGAGCCATCCATGACCGATAGTAGCAAGAGCGCACTTTCCCTCATTAGCACCCATCAGGGATACAGCGAGTCCGAGCAGCGCATTGTCGACTATATATTGGAGCACCAGTCCGAGGCGCCACGCCTCACGGCCGCTCAGCTCTCGCGCGCCGCCGCCACGTCCGAGGCGACCGTTTCGCGCTTCTGCCGCAAGCTTGGCTTTGGTAGCTTCCGCAGCTTTCAGTTTTCGTTGGCGAGGGATTTGGAAAGCCAGCGTAACGAGGGCCTGACTGACGAGGTCTCGCTCGACAATATGGAGCAGAGCCTCAAGAACATCCTGGCTGCCAAGGTAAGCGAGCTTAATGCGACCATCGACGGAATCGACCACGATACGCTGGCGGCTGTTGTGCATGCCTTTAAGCATGCAGGGGTTATTGAGTTTGCAGCTGTGGGCAATACGAACGCGGTCGCGCTCGATGCGACGTTTAAGTTTTCGCAGCTGGGCCTGCGCTGCATGGCGAGCACCATTAGCGAGACATCAATCGGCTTTGCGCTCACGTTACGCCCGGGTGACGTCATCGTGCTCATCTCAAACTCTGGCAAATCGCGCCGACTGAATCGCATGGCAAAAGCGGCTCGCAACTGCGGCGCAACCGTAGTCGTCATCAGCAGTGACAGCAAATCCCCACTTGCGCGCCTCGCCGACTACACCTTTAATACCGTCAATCACGAAGCGTTGCTGACAACGGGTGACTTCGCGTTCTCCAAGATCAGCGCCACGATGATCATCGAAGTCATCTACAACTTCCTGCTGCCCGAAATCGAAGACGCGCGTGAGCATATCAGCTACTACGAGGAGCTCATCCAGCCGGATAAGGTTGTGGAGTAAAACGCGTAGTGGGACAAAAATTTCAGTCTATTTTGTCCCACCAACACCGCTGATACGACCTAACCTCGAGCTTCTTCGAGCATCTGCTTTGCGTGGGCCAAGCTTGCCTCGGACTGATCGCCGCTCAACATGCGGGCGATCTCGGCGGTACGCGCTTCGCCGGTTACCTCGTCCAAATGCGTCTGGGGGACTTCGCCCGGTTCCTTGCTGACAACATAATGCTTGTCGGCCATGACGGCGACCTGCGCCAAGTGGGTTACGACAATCACCTGATGCGTATCGGCGAGATCTGCCAGCACGCCCGCGAGCGCACGCGCCGTGGAGCCACCGACACCGGCATCGACCTCGTCAAACACCAGCGTATCGACACCGTCCGCATTACCGAGGACAACTTTGCTTGCCAACATGACGCGGCTGAGCTCGCCGCCCGACGCAATTCGACGCAGGGGACGCGGCGTCAAACCGGCACCGCTACGGTATAGCAGCTCGTAGCTCGAAGGACCAACGGGCGTCCACTCAGCACGGGGAAGATCGCGCGACTCCCAGACGAGCTCGGCGCCGCCCATTTCCAGGCGAGCCATCTGGCGGCCAACCTCGTGGCAGAAGCGCGGGGCCGCCGTATTGCGAGCGCGCTTAAGTGCCTTGGCAGCGGTAAACAACTCGCGCTCAGCGCTCCCGAGTGCCTCACGCGCCTTTTTGATCTGCTCATCGCCATCATCGACCAAGGACAGCAGCTCTTGCGAGCGATCGCGCATGGCAAAAACATCGTCCATGGTAGGACCCCACTGACGCAGCAGGCCCTTGAGGTCGGAATACCGCTCACGCATGCGAGCGAGCTCGCGCGGATCGAAGGCGACGCCATCGCGATAGGCACGAAGTTCGTTCGCGCAATCCTCAAGGGAGATACAGGCATCCGAAAGCAAATCGGCAATGTCGCCAAGTTTGCGATCGACGGAAGCCATACGGGAAAGTTCTGCCACGGCGCTGTTCACGGCATCGAGCGCTCCCCCTTCAGAGGCAAGCGATGCATGGGCATCGTTAGCCGTGGCAACCAGTACCTCGGCATGTTCGGAGCGCGGCAGCAGTTCCTCGAGTTCCTCATATTCGCCCGGCCTGGGGTCGACCTCGGCAATGCGCTCCAGGGCGAAGC
>DBFCNY010000275.1:0-2202 GCA_048298285.1 Collinsella sp. | reverse complement strand
TCGATATCCGCAAGCGCTTCGAGCCGCGCGCCGAGGAGCTCGCCAAGAAGTACGCCCTGGCCCCCTACACCATGTTCATCGGCTCCGGCGCCCTGTGGGGCGAGACCATCCTGTTCTCGATGTGCATCCTGGAGGAGATGCAGTGGAAGCGCACCCGCTACATCACCTCGGCCGACTTCTTCCACGGCACCCTCGAGCTCGTGGAGCCCGGCGTCCCGGTCTTCCTGTTCATGGGCGAGGACGAGAACCGCAAGCTCGACGAGCGCGTCCGCGCCTTCCTGACCCGCGGCGTGACCGGCGACACCGACATCAACATCATCGACACCGCCGAGTTCGCGATCCCCGGCCTTGACGACGAGTTCCGCGTCATCGTCTCCCCGTGGATTCTGACGGTGCTCGTGACCGACCGTCTGGCTCGCTACTACGAGACGGTCACCAAGCACAACCTCAAGTATCGTCGCTACTATCACCAGTTCGACTACTAAAGAAAACGGGTGCGGGAACGTGCCGGGCTATTGAGAGGAACACAGAATGAGACAGTACATCATCGCCAGCCATGCGCACTTCGCCACCGGCATCAAGGAGAGCGTCGAGCTGCTCTCGGGCGCTCGCGACAACGTCCACGATCTTTCAATGTTCGTCGATGACCGCATGGACGTGGCCGAGGAGGCCCAAAAACTGCTGGCAGGCATGTCTGCTGACGATGATGTCGTTGTCTGCACCGACCTCTTTGGCGGCAGCGTCAACAACGAGTTTACCAAGATCGTCCAGACGCGTCCCCGCACGTACCTCGTTACCAACATGAACCTTCCTCTCCTCATCCAGTTGCTGTTCTCTGACGAGTCGGCGCCGGTTGAGGAGACGATTCGCGCCATCGTCGCTGCGGACGATACGCGCGTGAAGTTTGTCAACGATCTTTTGGTCGATGACGACGAGGAAGAAGAGTTCTAATCCGCAGCACCTACTGACACGCCGTAAGACGGCACAAGACCTTTGGGGGGTCACATTATGATTCAGCTACTTCGCGTTGACCATCGCCTGCTTCATGGCCAGGTCGCAGTTTCCTGGGTTCAGGGCCTTGGCTCCAACTGCATCTTCTGCGTGGGCGATAAGGTCGCTAACGACCCGGTGTGGAAGACGACGCTCAAGATGGGCAAGCCTGCCGGCTGCAAGCTCGTCATCAAAGATATGGAGCATGCAATCGAAGCTATCAACTCGGGCGTGACCGACAAGTACAAGATGATCATCTGTGTCGCCACTATTGCTGAGGCAAAGCAGCTTGTTGAGGGCTGCCCGCAGATCAAGTCGGTCAACCTGGGCAACACCAAGCCCAAGGACGAGAAGCGTCCCGATGCTCGTCAGGTCTCTCGTCAGATCTTCCTGACCGCGGCCGAGGAAGCCGATGTGCGCGAGATGCTGGATCGTGGCGTTGAGGTCGAGATTCGACCCCTGGCCGATGACCCCAAGGTTGACTGCGCCAGCGTGCTCTAGGCGTTCAATTTCGAAGAGTCTGAGCTTTTCGTAGTGTCCTATTAGGAAAGGGGGATATATGCTTACCCAAGCAATCCTCATCGGACTTATCGCCGCATTTGGTAAGTTCGACTGCCAGCTCGGTACGCTCTATGCGTTCCGCCCCATCGTCCTGTGCCCGCTCGTGGGCCTGGTGCTGGGGGACCTGCAGTCCGGCCTCGCGATCGGTGCGAGTCTGGAGCTGCTGTTCATGGGCTCGATCTCCATCGGCGCCTACGTGCCGCCTGATGAGACGATCGGCGGCGTGCTCGCCTGCGCCTTCGCTATCCAGCTGGGCCAGAGCACCGAGGCAGCCATTGCGCTTGCCATGCCCATCGCCACGCTGTGCCTTGCCATCAAGAACATCCTCAACGCCGCCCTGCCGATCCTGGTTGACCGCGCCGATGTTTTCTCCGGACAGGGCAACCTTAAGGGCGTCTATGCGATGCACTTCCTGATCGGTTTGACCGGTATCATCATGGCCTTCCTGCTGTGCTCGCTGTCGTTCTATCTGGGTGCTGACGCCATCCAGGGCCTGCTCGACTTCATCCCGCCCTTTGTCCTTGCTGGCTTTGGCGTTGCCGCCAACATCCTGCCTGCCATGGGCTTCGCCATGCTCGGCCGCCTGGTGCTCACCAAGCAGCTCGTGCCCTTCTACTTCCTGGGCTTCCTGCTGTGCTCCTACGCCAACGT
>DBFCNY010000274.1:0-5054 GCA_048298285.1 Collinsella sp. | reverse complement strand
CTTCTGACCTCTTCCGTGTCAGCGCCCTGCCGCTCCGCCAACAGGCGTTTCCCAGTGAGTCAATCTTCACACTTCATGCATCCAGAGCGTCCGATTGGTCCGTCTATCTCGGCTTTTCTGATTCCCTATGATTCCAGACAGGCCGTCCGTTACGGTGAGTCCAAACCTATTTTGGACAGCGTTTGGACAGCAGGCATCATTCATTTGGACAGACATTCGGAAGCTGGTCTCAGTGGCAACTTACTCGAAAGGAAGCCTGCGCGAGCGAAGCAAGGGGCACTGGCAGGCACGCTTCTGCCGGACCGACAGAAACGGCTCGAGCATCGTAACCAGATCGTTCGAAGCGACCTCTCGCCGAGCCGCGACCCTCATCATGGAGGACATCAGAAGGGAGCTGATCGAGCAGGACGGCGACGGCGCCTCAAGTTGCGAGCTCATTGCGTACATGTTGGATTACGCTGACGAGCTCGAGCGCTCCCAGCAGATAGAGGCGAGCACCGCAACCAACTACCGCAGTTCCATCAAGCATCTCGCACGCTATCTCGAGGGTTACTCAATCGAAGAGATAGCGCCGGAGAACGTCATGGACGTGCAGGTGGCCCTGCTCGCGGACGGCCTCGTCGTCGACACCGTTGCAAAGGACCATCGCTTCTTCAAGCAGGTTATGGACTACGCCTGCGAGATGGGCCATATCCATCGCAGCCCCTTCAACAAGGCGACCAAGCCGCCGAAGCGTCGGAAGCCTCGTCCGAACGCGCTCGACGAGAGGAGCCGTTCGATGCTTTTATCCGTCCTGGACGCGTCCCCCACGACCAAGCAGAGCGTTGCGGCGCGCCTCGGGCTGCTCGCCGGGCTCAGAAGGGAGGAGGTCGCTGGCCTCAGGTGGGGCGACGTTGACCTCGTCGCCAACAGAATCAGAGTCGGTCGCGCCGTCGGGGTGTAGAATGGCAGGCCCTATCTCAAGGGCACGAAGACCGAGGCGGGCGAACGGGAGGCCGTCCTCGAGAAGGGGCTCGCCGATACTCTGCGCTCCCTCAGGAGCTCTCTCGGGGTAAGCGCGCGAGAGGACCGCTATGTCCTCGGAGACGGAGATTCGTTCTACACGCCCGACCGCATCACGAAAGACTTCACGTCGCTCGCCAAGGCGATGAACCTCATCGGGGTTGCCGGAAAGCGAGCCACGTTCCACGACCTCCGCGACACGTTCGCCACGCGCCTTATCTCCCAAGGGGTGAACGTGAAGACCGTCTCCTATCTTCTCGGTCACGCAAATGCGGCCATGACCCTCAACGTCTATACGTCCACCGGGACCCCGTAAAGGCGGAGGGGCATGGCTGTCGTCATTGCGTTCCTTTCTCCTCGGACGGATTTTGGGTATGCGTCACGGGCCCCGCGTAGGGCGGGGAGCGAATCGACGCAGGCTTGAGGCCGGTTGGGTTGAGGTTGAGGTTCGGGTTCCACAGGCTTGAACAGCCCGACGGACGGGGCGTCCGGGCGCGCTATGCCTAGGGAGCGGTGGGTGCCCCCGGGGCAGCAGGGGACTCGGACGCGGTGGTGCCGGAAGTGTCGACCTCGCCCAAATCTGCGAGCTGGCCGATGAACGGGATGCCCTCGGGGTCGCCCACCTCGACGCCGCCGAGGACGACGGTGTCGTCACGCATGTCGATTTGGGTCGTGAATACGGCCGGGTCGAAGCCCGAGGCGATAAAGCCAATGCCCGCGAGGACGACGCCCGCGGCAACGAGTCCGCCCGCCACGGCGAGGTAGATCTTCTTCGCGCTGGTCATGGTACTCGCTCCTTTCTACGCCGCGAGGTACGCGGCAGTGTCGTCCTTCTCGCCCTTGACCTTCCAGAAGGGCGAGGCGACCTTCCTCGCCCAGAGCGCCGAGAGGCGCGCAATCTGCTTGGAGGCCGCCCAGGCCCCCGCGCCCACGAGGAGTGCCGCCCCGATAAAGGCAAGGCCGCAGCCCAGCATCGCGAGCACATAGGGCACGTGGCCGACGGTCACGCCCGCCGCCGCGAGCGCGAGCGCCGCCGCGCCCACGGCGCCGAGCGCCACGGCGATGACCCACACGCAGAATGCCAGCACCCAGATGCAGACGTAGACGCTGAGAGCCACGGCGGCGAAGGCGACGAGCAGCGGCGCCCACACCGGCGACCCCACGATGGCGAGCACCCACAGCAGCGCGGTGCTGCGCCGGCGCGTCCTCGCGATCGCGCGCGGCACGGCGGGCAGGTCGTCGAGCGTTGCCTCGGCGACCTCACCGGGCGTGCCCATGGCGGCCACAGCCTCGGCCTCCGTCATGCCGTCCTCCATACGGTCGGCGATGGCCTCCGCGTAGAACTCCTGCGTTTCCTTTACCTGATCTGCCGGCAGGCAGGCCAGAAGCTCGCCCAGCCGGTTCAAGAACTCATCGCGCGTCATGGTGCGCCCCCTCCACGTAACGGTAGATCTCCTGCACGGATGGCCATTCGGCGAGGAACTCGGCGATACGCTCGCGCCCGGCGTCCGTGATGCGGTAGTACCTCCGCAGCCGCCCGTTGTGCTCGGCGGAGCGCGCGGTGATGCAGCCCGCCTTCTCCAGGCGCTTGAGCAGCGGATAGAGCGTGGATTCCGTGAGCCCCATACTCGCGGGCACGTCCTTCACGATCTGGTAGCCGTAGGACTCCTCGCCGGAGACGGCCGCGAGCACGCAGGCCTCCAGGAAACCGCGCTTCATCTGGGCCTCCATCCGCACACCTTCCTTCGTCGTATACTGTGCTACACACACTATACGACGCTAGGTATCAGGCGTCAACATCTATCGAGAAGATTCTCCTGTCATAGGCGCTCGCAGCACCTTCCTCATGGCAGCCTCCGTCACCACCGTGGCAGGCTGAGAAGGTGTCCGATCGCGCCTTTGATCTCCAGTTCTTTCGTCCCGATTCTTCGCTGAGCTTCGTGCCTCATATGCAGAGAACTCAGGTCACATAGGCTACGTCAGCCGGTACTCCATAGGTACGACCCTATATTCACCTTGGCCGATTGGTGCATCCACCTCGACGAAGCCGCACTTCTCCCAGAAGCGGCGGGACTGCTCGTTCCCCTCGACGTAGGCGAGGCGCACACGAGAAACGCCCTCGCAGCGGAGGCGGTTGAGCAACTGTGAGATGAGCAGGCTCCCGACACCTGTCCCCTGCCGAGAGGCGTCGACCATGAAGAACCCGATGAAGGCACACCCCTCCGCTGGATAGCCCCGGACGAGGCCGAGTACGGCGATGAGATTCCCGCCGGCATCGAAGAAGCCAAGATAGGACTTTTGATCTGGGGAGCAGCCGGGAGGCAGCTCGACCATCTCGGCGGCGAGCGCGTCCAGCGTCGGCTCCTCGTCGAGGAATGCGTAGTATTGCGGGTTGCCGAGGCAGAGGGAGAGCAGTGCAGGAAGGTCAGAATGGGAGAGTTTCCTGACTGACGCGACTACACCGTTGAGCTCCTCGCCGTTCATCACATCACCCACCGGTTGTTCTCCTTGTCACCGTATGGCATCCAGCATCAATTCAGGTCCCATAAACAACTAGGGCCAGTCCCC
The DNA here is from genome assembly GCA_048298285.1 of Collinsella sp. Classification (GTDB taxonomy): domain Bacteria; phylum Actinomycetota; class Coriobacteriia; order Coriobacteriales; family Coriobacteriaceae; genus Collinsella. The sequence continues at coordinate 1,484 of DBFCNY010000274.1, read as the reverse complement.
GAGAGGACCGGCCCTTACAAAACCTCAAAGGTTTTTGCATCTGCGTACATCATGGCATCAGCCTCGTGCCACGTCAAGAACCCTCGCAAGAAACGCAAGGTGGGACACGAGGGGGTTCTGCGTCCCATAGCGCGCGATCGCGTCGTCCATTAGGGGACGGAGGCCAGCGACCGCGTCAAGCGCTGCCGGGGCGGCGCGCTTGCCCACAAGCATGTCATGCAGCGCCACGGTGGTCACGAGCTGTTGCGTGCGACGGTTGCGCAGTCTGGCTCGACGGCCCTTGCTGTTGCGGATGCCGTGGGCGTTCAGCCACTCGAGCGCGACTCCCGAGGTTGCGTGCCTCGTCTCGCGCTCGGGCACGAAGCCGTTGCATAGGCAGCCCGCATGGCTCGCGCAGTTGCGGACGGCCTTCACGTCCTTGAGAGCGTAGTGAATCTCCCGCCTACCCACCTCCTCCCAGCGCTCAACGCAGAAGAGGTAAAAGGCGAGCAGCGTCCCGAACGGTGCCACTTCCAACAGCACCCATACGGGCATGGCATCCCGGTAGTGGTCGATCAGCGACCCAGCGTACTCGTCCGCCTGGGACCGCGATACGAGGTCGCGTCTCAGCCCCTCGCGAAAGCCGCGCGGCAGGGAGGACACGAAGTCGGCGACGACGCCATAGCCGTCCTCCCCGCGCCCGGCGGCCTCGGACACGAGCCATGCCCTGACCGCGCGCTCGACGTCTTTCGCCATGAGGCGAAACGTCTCGCGTAGGACGTCGTCAAGAGAACTCACGTCCAAGAGGTCCCCGAAGTCGAGGCTCACGAACTTCCCAGCGTCGAAGCCGTCCTCATGGCGCTGGAAAAGCACCCGGTAGGCGGAGAGGTGTAGGTAGGTCTCAGCACTCGAAAGGATATCGAGCGCGCGCTCCTCCGCACAGCGCTCAAACGTGACGCCCTTGCCCTTGAGCAGATCGATCCGCTGCTCAGGAGTCGTTATGGGCTTAAGGGATAGCGCATCATGCACGCCGTCATCCATACCCCAAGCTGTGAGTTTCTTAGCATCATCCATCATGCAAACAATTCTACCCTACGACCAGAAACTGAAGAGTCCGGCTCCCGAATCACATGAACCGAATAATGGTTAGATGATTATGGAATATTGGTGGCATTATATCGGCACCTCAAGGTGCCGATACTCAAGTCCATGCATAACTTGACATTCCATATCGTCCGGTGAATCCCGCCGAATTTGGACAGCTGTTTGGACATCAGTTGGACAGATACAAAAACAGCCCAGAGGACATAGCCTCTGAGCTGCGAACATTTGGTGGGCGTTAGAAGATTTGAACTTCTGACCTCTTCCGTGTCAGGGAAGCGCTCTCCCCCTGAGCTAAACGCCCAAATGGAGCGGACAACGGGGCTCGAACCCGCGACCCCAACCTTGGCAAGGTTGTGCTCTACCAACTGAGCCATGTCCGCTTACGAGGATTAATCTTACGT
>DBFCNY010000273.1:0-2433 GCA_048298285.1 Collinsella sp. | reverse complement strand
GACGATAAGACGGCGTAGAGAAAAAAGAGCCCGGGGTGGGTGAACATAAAGAGAAACTCGAGTGGCTCGGTAACGCCGCAAACCACCGAGGCGATGATGGCGGGAACAAGGATGACCCTGAGGCCGGCGCGGCGCTCTGGTTTTGCGGTGGAGTAGAACGCGGCTGCGATGGCGGGAAGGCCAAAGAGCTTGACCCAGCCGGTGGCGGTAAAACCGGCCCACGGCGCAAGTTCATTAAGGGGGCGCGTGCTATGGGAGAGGATGGGGAGCAAGCTGCTCCACGTGGCGTAGATGCCGTCGTTAATGACCAGGTTGTCGTAGTAGATCGGCATGTAGAGCAGGTGGTGCAGCCCCATGGGCTCGAGCGCTCGCTCCAAAAGCACAAAGATGCCCACGCCAAAGGGGCCGACGCTCGTAAGTGCATGGCGCAGCGTTTCGGTCACAGCGTATACGAAGGGCACGATGGCGGCCGAGATGGCGGCAAGGGCGAACACGGCAAAAAAGCTGATGAGGTAGACCAGCGAGGAGCCCGAGAAGGTACCGAGCCAATCGGGAACCTTGGCATCGTAGAAGCGGTCATGGATGGCGACGACGGTTGCCGACACCGCCAGCGGGCCGATAATGCCGGTGTCGAGCGTCTTGATGCCGTCGATGATGGTGATGCCGCTGGCGGAGGTCAAAGACGACGGGTACTTAAGTCCAAGATTGTCTCCGCTCAGCTTAATGATTTCGCTCAAAAAGAAGCAATAGGCAAAATAGGCGACGAGAGCCTCGAGGCAGCAACGAGCCGGTTGTTTTTGGGCAAGGCCGATGGGCAGCGCTACGGCAAAAAGGAGCGGGAGGCGTTTAAAGACCGTCCACGAGCCGCGTTGGATGATGGTCCAAAAAGCGTACCAAGGGGTTCCGTATACGGCGAGATCGCCGACGATGTCCGCAGTCGTTGCGAGAGCGGAGACGCCGACCATGAGGCCTGATATAGAAAACAGCATGGCGGGCGCGAACATTGCCCCGCCAAAGCGTTGGATTTTTTGCAGCATGTTCTGTCTTCCGAATATCGAGGCGCGTTGCGCGTGGGGAAACGTTTAAACAATGGATTCATTGTAGAGGACCGGACGATTGTCGTACCGGCAGTTTTGAGCGAAACCGATTTGGGCATGACAGAAACCGTCAACGGTTAAATCCTGTCGCTTTACCGATATTCAGTTTAAACAACTTTAAGAAATGCTATCGTGCCTAGCCGGTAATGAACAATGTAGAGGTGAAACAATGCCAAAAGCGATATACGAAGGAATCTACCGAGAAATACGCTCGCGCATCATTAATGGGACCTATGCGTTTCAGGAGATGCTGCCAACCGAAGCCGAACTGACCGCGGAATTTGGCTGCACGCGCAATACCGTCCGCCGCGCTTTGAGCATGCTGGCCGACGGGATGTTTGTGCAGCCCATACACGGCAAGGGCGTGCGCGTTATTTGGCTTAAGGGCGAAACCGACATGTTGGGCGCACTCGAAGAGGTTGAGTCGTTTGGCGAGTTTGCAAAGCGCAACAATGCCGTTGCATCGACGGACGTTAAGTCTTTTGAACATCTGGTCTGCACCGAGCAGCTCTCTCGTCGCCTGGGCTTTAGGGTGGGCGAGGAGCTTATTCGCGTAGTGCGTGTCCGAAGCCTCAACGGCAACGCGCGCCAAGTGGACCATGGCTATTTTTTGGCGTCGATCGCCAAGGGCCTGACCCCCGAGATCGCGGCAGATTCTATTTACGGCTATCTGGAGCACAAGCGCGGTGTCAAAGTGATGGCGAGCCGTCGTACGGTGAGTGTCGAGCTCGCCAACGATGAAGACTGCAGCTATCTTGACCTCGGCAAATACAACTGCGTTGCCGTCATGGAGAGTCAGTCGTACACCTCGGATGGCATCTTGTTTGAGGTGACGCACACTCGCACACACCCCGAGATCTTCCATTACCGCGTCAATTCCAAGCGATAGCCGGCTAGCTCGCAGCCTGACGAGACTCATGCCCTCAAAGAGAAAACGCCCGGTCAAACCGACGACGCATCGGCTTGACCGGGCGTTTTCTCTGCATTCGATAACAAATAATTGTTTATACAAAACTTGTCAAGTATCAAGTTGAAATTACCGTTCACCGAAGTTTTTCTACCGCTCTAGTAATACTTGTTCAAACAACTAGTCAAATAGCGTATCGTTCAAATCAGCAAAAGGGGCAAAGTCCCCGAGCCAATCTCCGAAGGCGGCGGCAAAGGGTGCCGCCACGGTGTGAAAGGGTGGATTGTAATGAAGAACGAAATGAGCAGAAGGCAGTTCCTGGGCTTTGCTGGTTCCGCGGCTGCGGTTCTTGGTCTGGGTCTCGTGGGCTGCGGTGGCTCCGCCGGCTCCGGCTCCTCTGCTTCTGGTGACGCTGCCGAGGTCTACTTC
>DBFCNY010000272.1:0-1692 GCA_048298285.1 Collinsella sp. | reverse complement strand
CTTGTTCATCTCACCCCACTGCTTCATAAGGCTATTGACCTCGGTGGGGGTTACGCCGGCGCCCTTGGCGATACGCGCGCGACGCTGGCCGTTGATGATAGAGGGACGCAGGCGCTCCTCCTTGGTCATCGACATGATGATGGCCTCGTTCTTGTCGAAGATGCCCTCGTCCAAGTTGCCGCCCATCTGGTTGAGCGCACGCTGACCGCCGGGGAGCATGCCCAGAATGCCCTTCATGCCGCCCATCTTCTTGACGGCCTTCATCTGGTCGAGCATGTCGTTCATGGTAAAGCCCTCGCGCAGCATGCGCTCGGCGGCCTCGAGCTGCTCGGCATCGGCCGCCTCCTGGGCCTTCTCGATGATGCCGACAACGTCGCCCATGCCCAAGATTCGCTTGGCCATGCGGTCGGGGTAGAACGGCTCCAGCGAATCGGGCTTCTCGCCCATGCTCACGAACTTGATGGGCTTGCCGGTCACCTGGCGCACGGAAAGCGCGCCGCCGCCACGGGCATCGCCGTCGAGCTTGGAAATGATCACGCCGTCAAAATCGGTGCGCTCGGCGAAGGTCGAGACGACGTTGACGATATCCTGGCCGGTCATGGCATCGACGACCATCAGCACCTGATCGGGCTTGACGGCCTTCTTGATATCCACGGCCTCCTGCATCATCTGCTCGTCGATCTGCAAACGACCGGCGGTATCGACGATGACTACATCGCGCAGGTGGTCGACTGCCTCCTGGATGGCACCCTTGGCGATATCGACCGGGTGCTCGCCGTCGCCGCGGAAGACCGGCACGCCGATCTCTCCACCGAGTGTGGCCAGCTGGTCGGCAGCGGCGGGACGGTAGACGTCGCACGCGGCGAGCAGCGGCGAGCGGCCCTGCTTCTTGAGCTGGTAGGCCAGCTTTACGGCCGCCGTGGTCTTACCGGAGCCCTGCAGACCCACGAGCATGATGACATTGGGGATGCGGTTGCTAAAGACGAGCTTGCTCTCGGTGGAGCCGAGCATCTCGGTGAGCTCGTCGAGCACGATCTTGACGACGTTTTGCGCCGGCGACAGCGACTCCATGACCTCGGCGGTCATGCAGCGCTCCTTGGTCTTGGCGACAAACTCCTTGACGACCTTGAAGTTGACGTCGGCCTCAAGCAGCGCCATGCGAATGTCGCGCATGGCCGAGGTGATATCGGCCTCGGTCAGCTTACCCTTGCCGCGCAAGCGGTCAAATGTGTCGTTGAGGCGATCGCTCAGGGAATCAAACACTGGTTACTCCTTAGTTGGACTCGCCCACCAGGGCGCGGCAGAAATCTTTGGCATTGAACTCCTGCAGGTCATCGACCTGCTCGCCCACGCCCACGCGCAGGATCGGGAGCTTGAGCTTCTCGGCAACGGCCATGGCGATACCGCCCTTAGCCGTTCCGTCGAGCTTTGTCATGATAATACCGTCCAGACCCAGCGCCTCGTTAAACTCGAGCGCCTGGTTCAGACCGTTTTGGCCTGTCGCGGCATCGATCACGAGGACGACCGAGACAGGCATGGGGCCGGCGGCCATATTGGCGGCGCGCTTACGCGTCACGTTGACCACCTTGGCAAGCTCACGCATGAGTTCGGGGCTCGTGTGCAGACGGCCGGCGGTGTCGATAAGCACCAGGTCGCTGCCGCGATTGTCGGCCTCGTCGAGCACGTCATAGC
>DBFCNY010000271.1:0-2690 GCA_048298285.1 Collinsella sp. | reverse complement strand
CACAGTTCCGCTACTTTGGCGGCATGCTGCTGCAGATGGGTGGAGAGCTGGGCTTTCACGGCTACAACCATCAGCCTCTGGCACTCTGGGACACCGATTACGGCACGTTGTACGACTACAAGACGTGGAAGAACAAGGAAACGCTTGTCGCATCGCTCAACGAGCTTATCGCTTTCCAGGACGAGGTGCTGCCCAACGCGCACGGCTCGGTCTACGTGCCGCCGTCGAATATCCTTTCGGCCCGTGCGCGCAAGCTTATCGGCACCGACGTTCCGCGCATTAAGACCATCGCCAGTACGTATTTTGAGGATGGCACCGATCTGCCCTACGTTCAGGAGTTTGGCGTGGCGAGCGATGGCATTGTGGAGCAGCCGCGCATTGTTTCGGGCGGCATGGTCGACGATTCCTATATGCGCCTGGCTGCCGTGTCCGAGCTAAACATGCACTATGTGAGCACGCATTTTATGCACCCGGACGACCTGCTCGATCCCGATCGCGGCGCCAAGGAGGGCTGGGAGGTCTACAAGGGCGGCCTGACCGACTACCTGGACTGGCTTAGCAAGTCTGCGCCCGACCTGCGGCGTCAGACCGGCTCGGAATGCTCGGGCGCCATCCAGCGCTTTTCGTCCGTGACGGTGAGCGTGGATACCAGTGCGGATGCCTGGACGCTCAGCCTGGGCAATTTCCACGACGAGGCGTGGCTCATGTTCCGCGCCAACAACGGTGAGCCGGGTGCAGTCACGGGTGGCGAGATTGCGCATCTGACGGGCGACCTGTACCTGGTCAAAGCCACGGACAAGACGGTGACCATTGCACGCAAGGAGGGTGGCGACAAATGAGAATCTGCTTGGTACTCGAGGGTTGCTACCCCTATGTGCACGGCGGCGTATCTACCTGGATGCATGGCTATATCCAGGCCATGCCCGAGCACGAGTTTGTGTTGTGGGTGATCGGCGCGCATGCTGCCGACCGCGGCAAGTTTGTCTACGAGCTGCCCGGCAACGTGGTCGAGGTACACGAGGTGTTCCTGGACGATGCTCTGCGGCTTTCGGGCGAGCAACATGAAGCCAGTTTTAACGACCGCGAGCGCGAGGCGCTACGCCGCCTGGTGTCGCTCTCCAATCCGGACTGGGACGTGCTGTTCGATATCTTTCAGCGCCGTCGCGTGCATTCGCTCTCGTTTTTGCAGAGCCGAACGTTTATGGACATCTTCCGCGACGTGTGCCTGGCCGAGTACCCCTACACGCCCTTTGCCGATGCATTCCACTCCATGCGCTCCATGTTGCTTCCCGTGCTCTACCTGTTGGGCAGCGAGGTGCCGGTGGCCGATGTGTACCATGCCATCTCGACCGGCTACGGTGGCCTGCTCGCCTGCCTGGGCTCAAGCGTTCACCATGCGCCGGTGCTGCTGACCGAGCATGGCATCTATACCCGCGAGCGCGAGGAAGAGATCATTCGCGCTGACTGGGTGGTGCCGTCGTTTAAGGATCGCTGGATTCGCTTTTTCTACCTGCTTTCGGAGGAGATCTACCGCCGCGCCTTCCGCGTGACGAGTTTGTTCCATAACGCCCGCAAGACGCAGATCGATATGGGCTGCGATGCGGGTAAATGCTTGGTCATCCCCAACGGCATCCAGTTCGACCGCTTTAAGGACATTCCCTTAAAGCCCGATGACGGCTGGGTGGACATTGGCGCGGTGGTGCGCCTGGCGCCCATCAAGGACGTCAAGACCATGATCTATGCCTTCTTTGAGCTGCACGAGCGTCTGCCCAAGGTGCGCCTGCACATCATGGGCGGCGTGGACGACGAGGAGTACGGCGCCGAGTGCCACGCGCTGGTCGAAACCCTGGGCGTGCGCGACCTGATCTTTACCGGCCGCGTCAACGTGGTCGAGTACATGGAAAAGCTCGACTTTACCATTTTGACGAGCATCTCCGAGGGCCAGCCGCTCAGCGTGTTGGAGTCGCTTGCAGCGCGCCGTCCCTGCGTGACGACTGAGGTGGGCTGCTGTCGCGAGCTTCTCGAAGGCGCCCTGGGCGACGACTTTGGCGTGGCGGGTTTTGTGACGCCGCCTATGTATCGCAAGGGCTTGGCCGATGCCATGGAACGCATGTGCACAAGCCGCGCTCGTCGCATTGAGATGGGGGAGCGCGGCCAGCGTCGCGTTGCCACGTACTTCTTGCACGAGCAGATGCTCGCCAACTATCGCGCGCTGTACGACGAGACGGCGTGTGCGTTTAACCTGCCCAGAGAGGGGGAGTAGCCGGTGGCGGGAATCGGTTTTGAGCTCAAGCGCCTGTTTAGGCGCAAGGGCCTGTTTGCCACGATGCGCGCTTACGGCTACGCCGGCATCGTATGCACGGGCCCCATGCTGCTGGGTGTGCTGCTCCAGGTGGGTATTTTGGTGCTGTGCGGTCTGTGGGGTGTGGGCCGTGCCAACCAGGATCTGCTGGTGTGCATGGTGACCTACACACTGCTGGCCTCGCTCACGCTCACAAGCTTTTTCTCCATGCCGGTCACGCGCTTTTTGGCTGATATGTTGTTTGCCGAGCGCGAGGATGAGATACTGCCTTCGTTTTGGGGATCTAATGCCATCATGCTCGTTGCGGGCACCGTGCTCTACGGCGTCTTTTTACTGTTCTCGGGCGCCACGCTGCTGCAGGGACTGCTGTGCCTGTGGCTGTTTAACA
>DBFCNY010000270.1:0-6717 GCA_048298285.1 Collinsella sp. | reverse complement strand
CTTCACTACCGTCGCCCATAACCACGGGGAGGTAGATGACGGGCGCGCCTTCCACACACTCTGAATAAACGGTTATCTGCTTATGATGCGCTTCCAAGGCAGGCTTCTCTCGGTGTTGTGATATTGACAGCCTCAATTGTCGCACGCTGGCACGGGGGCAGACGCTAAAAGAAAGGCGCGGAGCCGTTCGATGCGACTCCGCGCCTTGTTGTTTTGCTTCGGCAGACTATGCCGTTACGCTACGAAGAAGTAGACGAGGAAGGCAAGGGCTGCGATCCACATGAGCGGCTTGATCTTGGAGGCCTCGCCCTTAAAGAGCGCGACGATCACGTAGGCGATAAAGCCCAGGCCAATGCCGGCAGAGATGGAGTAGGTGAAGGGCACGCCGGCGACAATCATGAACGCCGGGAAACCCTGCGACACGTCGGACCAGTCGATCTCGGAGGCCTCGCTCATCATGAGGTAGCCGACGTAGACCAGAGCACCGCAGGTGGCGGCGCTGGAAACGATGGTGACGATGGGGGAGAAGAACGCGGCGAGAATGAACAACACGCCGGTGGTGACGGAGGTGAGGCCCGTGCGGCCACCGTCGGCAGCGCCAGAGGTGGACTCGACGAAGGTGGTGATGGAGGAGACGCCCATGAAACCGCCCACAGCAGCGGCGGCGGAGTCGACGATCAGGATCTCCTTGATATCCTCGACGTTGCCGTCGTCGGTGAGGAACTCGCCCTGCTTGGCCACGGCCATCGCGGTGCCCATGGTGTCGAAGAAGTCGCTCATGAGCAGCGAGAACGAGATGACGAGGAGCGTGGGGTCGGTAAGGACCTTGACGATGGCGGGCACGCCGCCGGCGTCGGCGATGGGGCCACCGATGCTCGAGAAGTCGAGCGGGGCGATGATACCGGTCGGAGCCTGGGTCACACCTAGGGGGATACCGGCGATGACGGCGACGACGATGCCGATGAGCAGCGAGCCGGGGACGTTGCGGCAGGCGAGGGCGACTGTCACCAGGATGGAGATGATGCCGACGATGAAGGTGGGGGAGGTGATGTCGCCCAGACCGACGAGTGTACCGGTGCCAGCGGTGATAATGCCGGCATCGCACAGGCCAATCATGGCGATGAACAGGCCCAGGCCCACCGAGATGGCGTGACGCAGGACAACCGGGATGGCGTCCATGATGGCCTCGCGCAGGCCACAAAGCACGAGCAGCAAGATGACGATACCCTCGAGGAAGATGACGCTCATGGCCACGTGCCAGTCACCGCCGCAGACGGTGGTGGTGATTCCAGCGATCATCGCGTTGACGCCTAAGCCCGACGCGCAGGCGAGCGGGCGGTTAGCGAAGATGCCCATGCAGATGGTCATGATGCCGGCGCCCAGGCAGGTGGCGCAGGCGAGCGCTCCCGCATCGATGCCAGCGCCCGAGAGCACCGCGGGGTTGACGGCGATGATGTAGGCCATCGCCAGGAATGTTGTCAGTCCAGCGCGGAGTTCGGTCCCGATTGTGGACTTGCGCTCACTGACGTGAAATAGTTCGTCCATGCATACCCTGTCCTTGTTCGGCCCCGAGTTTAGGCCGATTGACACGAACTCACCCACTATATCGCCTTTGTGAAGTTGGTGTTCCTCGCATGTTGATGTTCGGCGGTTTGTAACGGACGGGCGGTATCTTTCGCATGAAATTGTGTAGGTACCGTATACTTAAGCGGTTACAACGACCCCTATGGAGGAACGTATGATTAAAGAGCTTTGCCACGACGAGGCTATCCTGTCCCAGCGTTGCGAGGTTGCGACTGTCGAGGACGAGTCGGTTGCTCAGGACCTGATCGATACCATCAAGTCGCTCGACGATGCCGGCTGCTTGGCCGCTAACCAGATCGGCGTCACCAAGAAGGTCTGCGTCTATCTGGACGATGCCGGCGAGCCCCACGTGCTCTACAACCCCCGTCTGGTGTTTGGCCTGGGCGCCAGTAAGATGGAGGAGAGCTGCCTGACGCACGAGGAGGTCACCAAGTCCACGCGCTATATCAAGTGCAAGGTTGCCTTTGACCAGATCGTCGACGGCAAGATGAAGGAGTGCCGCCGCGACTACGCGGGCTTTGAGGCACAGATGATCCAGCATATGATCGATCACTGCCAAGGTAAACTTGTCTAGGGTGACTACAGCACCGCACTTCGTCTCTTTTGGTCCGGGCGTGACATTGTTGTCATGTCCGGGCTTTTGTGTTTAGCGCCTTTTTGTTTGGTGACAATAACCTTAGCAAGAACGTAAGGCTGGGAGGCGCTATGTGCACGAGCATTCGATTTACCGATAATTCTGGCCACATGTATCTGGGCCGCAACCTCGACTGGAGTTTTGACTACGGCCAACAGGTTCGCGTGATGCCACGCGGGTTTCACATTCCGTATTCGTTTATCGACGACACGACAGCGGCACACGCGGTGATCGGTATGTGCATCGATTACAAGAACTACCCTATGTTCTTCGACTGCGGCAACGATGCGGGGCTCGCCGTGGCGGGTCTCAATTTCCCGGGTTATGCCGAGTATGCCGAGGGCCCTGTCGACGGCAAGACCAATATCGCGGCCTATGAGTTTCCCCTGTGGGTGGCAGCGACGTTCTCGACGGTCGACGAGGTCGAGGCTGCGCTGCGCGATACGGTGATTGTCGCCAAATCTGCAGGAGAGGGGCTGGGCGTGTCGCTGCTCCATTGGATTATCGGCGACAGCCAGCGTAGCATCGTGGTCGAGATGATGGCTGACGGCCTGCATGTATACGACGATCCGGTCGACACCCTTGCCAACCAGCCGACCTTCCCGTGGCACATGGAAAACCTGCGCACCTATATCACCGCCACAAGCGATTTTCCGCAGACGGCGACATGGCGTGGCGCCGAGCTTAAGCCCTATGGAGCCGGTGCCGGCATGCGCGGCATTCCGGGCGATTGCTATTCGCCGAGCCGTTTTGTAAAGGCGGCGTACCTCAATGCCAATTACCCGCAAAAGGAGAGCGAGACCGAAAACGTCGTTCGCATGTTCCGCTCGCTCGAGGGCGTGGTGATGATCGAGGGAGCGTCCAGGATGGGCGATGGCAAGTTCGAGAAGACTATCTATACCGGATGCTTTAGCGCGCGCACGGGCAATTATTACTACGCGATGTATGGGGATCCGTCGATTCGCTACGTGAGCCTGATGGATGCCGAGGGCGCGAGCCCCGATAGGCTCGTGGTTCCCGAGCCGCGTCGTTCGTAGGTGAGAAGTCCGTCGCGATGCAAAGCGGCCCTGCATCTCTCGTGAGGTGCAGGGCCGCTGTCGTCGATTCGCGGCGTCGCTAGAAGTTGGCGTCGTTGAGTTGTTCACTCTCGAGGCCGTCGAGCTGTTGCTGCTCGGGCGTATCGGCGACGCTCTCGAGCAGCTCAGTGGGATCGACGTTCATATTCCTACCGGCCTCGTTGCCGTTGACCAGGTCGTCCGAGAAGATGTCGACTTCCATTTCCTCGGCTTCCTCGATCTGAACTTCGAGTGGCACCTGGGTGCGTACAAGCTTGACTGCCGGACGCATGCGGGCAAAGAGGGGCACGTACTCGATGATGATGGCCGAGTTCTCTAGGCCGTACCAACGTGCCGGGCTTCCGCAGGCGCGGCGGACGGCGTACTTGATGGCCATCACGCGGTGGTCGTTGCGGTTGATGTCCGTTTCGGGGGCAAGCATCTTGCGTAGCATGCAAAAACGGAAGTCGCCCACGTTGCCGCGGGTCTCGTAGATGGAGTAGGTGTGATGCTGCGGCGGCAGCTCACCCGATGCCATCAAGTCGCCAACGATCTGGCGCAGGTAGGCGTTAACGCGCTGGTTGACCTTAAAGCCCAGGTCCAAGCGCACGCGGAACAAGAAGTCCGTGCCAAAGGTCTCGACGGAATACTCATGCGTATAGGGCTCATCGGTAACGTGCACGTTGATGAACCAGTATGCCTTGGCGCGCTTGGGATGCTTATCCAAGATGGAATAGAGCACGTCGCGGTCGAGCGTGAGCGGGTCGGGGCTGTTGGTAAGGAACACCAGATTGTCGGCGAGCACGGGGTAGGTCTCGTCGTTACGCAGACGGTTGAGCTGATCGATGTACTTGGAGACGGGCAGCAGAATCGTCTGCGTGCGCTCGATGGCGGTGCCGCGGCGCCACACATACATAAGGCCAAACAGCAGCGAGGCCAAGAAGATCATGACGTAACCGCCGTCAAAGAACATGGTGAGGCACGAGGCAAAGAAGCAGAGCTCGATGGCGCCAAAAAGCAGGGCGAAGACACAGGCGCCCAGCTTGTGCTTGAGAATGCCGGCGATATAGCTCGTCAAAAGCGTCGTGGTCATGAGCATGGTCACGGTGATGGCGAGGCCATAGGCGCTTTCCATGCGCTCGGAGTTCTGGAACAGCAGCACAATGAAGATGCAGCCGACCCACATGATGTTGTTGACGAGCGGAATATAGAGCTGACCCTTGGTGTCGCTGGGGTAGTGGATGCGCAGATGCGGCATAAGGTTGAGGCGCGTTGCCTCGGATACCAGCGAGAACGAGCCGGTGATGAGCGCCTGCGAGGCGATGATGGCCGCTACGGCCGAAAGCACGATGGCAAAGGGGCGAAGGGGCTCGGGGAGCATCATATAGAACGGGTTGACGATATCCATCGCAAGCATCTGGGGGTTGGAGTTATTGGCGAGCAGCCAAGCTCCCTGACCCAGATAGTTGAGGATAAGGGCCGCCTTAACAAACGGCCAGGATGCGTAGATGTTGGCCTTGCCCACGTGGCCCATGTCTGAATAGAGCGCCTCGGCGCCGGTCGTCGACAGGAAGACGAAGCCGAGCACCATAATACCCGAGTGGTTGATGGGCGAGAACAGGAACATGATGCCACGGATGGGGTTGAGCGCGCGCAGGATGGACAAGTTGCCGAGCATGTTGAACAGGCCGGCGCCAGCCAAGAACAGGAACCACAGCGTCATAAGCGGGCCGAACAGCTTGCCGATTGACGAGGTGCCGGCGCGCTGCATGGCAAACAGGCCGCAGATAATGATGAGGGTGATGATGATTACGTTGGTCTGGCCGTCACCCAAAAGCGCATGGCCCCACTCGATAGTGCGCAAGCCCTCGATGGCCGTGGTAACCGTGACGGCGGGGGTGAGGATGCCGTCAGCGAGCAGCGCCGCGCCGCCGATCATGGCGGGGAGAATCAGCCATGGCGCCACCTTGCGCACGAGACTGAACAGGGCGAAGATGCCGCCCTCGTTATGGTTGTCGGCCTTCATGGCGATTACCACGTACTTGACCGTGGTCACGAGCGTCATGGTCCAGATGACGAGCGAAAGCGCGCCCAGGATCATGTCCTCGCTGACGGTACCGATGCCGCCGTTGTTGGCGACGATTGATTTCATGGTGTACATGGGGCTCGTGCCGATGTCGCCATAGACGACGCCGAGCGTTACGAGCAGCATGCCAGCGGAGAGGGGGATGGCTCCGTGCCCGCCTTGCCCGCGCTGGTCTTGGAGGCTTGCCTCCAGTTTATTGTGTGCCACGAGGACTCCCTTAGACATCCGGTTATCTGTCTAGGACAAAAAACTTTATGCCGTCTTTATACATACAAGAGCAGTTTGGCACATCGGGTTATTTTAGACAATAATCCTCAGCTGGGGATTATTTATCTACGCAGGTAGCATTTCAAAGCAGGGGCTTTTAAGCACGTGCTGTCTGGGCGATGCCAGCCTTGGCGTTTGCGCGTTTGCCGGCGAGTTCGCAAAAAATCGCGCCGCCGATGATAAGCGCGGCGCCCATCAGGCGGACTGGTGTTATGGCTTCACCCAAAAGGGCGGCCGAGAACACGACCGCCGAAAGCGGCTCGAGGTAGCCGACGACGGCGACGGTCTGGACGGGCAGCTTGGCGACGGCGCTAAAGTAGAGCAGGCAACCAATGCCGGTGTTGACGACGCCGAGCATAGCGACGGCGTGCCAATCAATACTGGCGACGACGCCGGCGGACAGGAATGAGGGAGCGCCCTGCGTGATGAGCGTGAGGACCAGCGCGGTCACAAAGGCGACGCTCACCTGGAGCGTGGAGTTTTCGAGGCCTTCGATGTGTGGCGCACCCTTGCTGGCGATGACCATCAGCGCATAGCAAAATGCCGAGGCGATGCCGCAGACGATACCCGCAATGGGCATGCTGCCGCCCAGACCTTGCGCTGCAATGAGAAAAGCGCCGCAGGCGACGGCGATAAAGCCGGCGATTTTGCCGCCGGTCAGTTTTTCGCCAAAGATAAACGGGGAGAGCGCCATGACAATGATGGGGCCGCAGTAGTACAGCAGCGAGGATACGCCGACGCCGATCGTCTGGTAGGCGCGGAACAGAAAAATCCAGCTGGCGCCCAGCGCAGCTCCCGAGAGGAGGAGGGCCGCGGCTTCGCGGGGACGAGATGGCGCCTGCAACTTATGGTGTTGGGTAGTGGCGAGGATGGTTATAAGCGAGAGGGCTCCCAGAAAAGTGCGCAGCAGCACGATATCGGAGCTCGGCAGTGCGATAGCTGCGGCGATGATGCCGTTAGAGCCAAACAACAGTAATGCTGCTAAGTATGTAAACAGTCCGTTGTTCATGCGCTGACATCCCCTCTATATCCGAACATGTTCACTATGGGTGAACTGGCTTTAGAAGAAAAGCGAATATAATGCATGGAAA
>DBFCNY010000269.1:0-15662 GCA_048298285.1 Collinsella sp. | reverse complement strand
GGGCAGGCCCGGCATGGTCAGAACGCTGCCGGTCAGCGCGACCACAAAGTGGGCGCCGGCAGAAACCTTGAGCTCGCGCACCGTGATGCGGAAGTTCTCGGGGGCACCAAGAGCCTTGGCATTATCGCTAAAGCTGTACTGGGTCTTGGCCACGCATACCGGCAGGTTGCCAAAGCCGTTCTCGCGCAGTTCGGCAAGCTGGCGCTTGGCAGCCGGCGTAAAGTCGACGCCATCGGCGCGGTAGACCTTGGTGGCAACGGCCTCGAGGGCGTCGGCCACATCGGCACCGTCCTCGTAGGCAAACTTGAGCTCGCTCGGCTGCTCGATCAGGCGCATGACCTCATCGGCCAGCTCGAGCGCGCCCTCGCCGCCCTTGGCCCAGACCTCGGACAGCTTGACGTTGACGCCGAGCTTCTGGCACTCGGACTCGATGAGCGCAAGCTCGGCCTCGGTGTCCGTCGGGAAGCGGTTAATGGCAACCACGCAGGGCAGGCCGTACACGTTCTGAATGTTGTCGACGTGGCGCAGCAGGTTGGGCATGCCGGCCTTGAGGGCCTCGAGGTTCTCCTCGTTGAGGTCGGCCTTGGCGACACCGCCGTTGTACTTAAGCGCGCGGGCAGTGGCGACGACCACGACAGCACTGGGGCGAACGCCCGTCATGCGGCACTTGATGTCGAGGAACTTCTCGGCACCCAGGTCGGCGCCAAAGCCGGCCTCGGTAATGGCGACATCGCCAAAGCGCATGGCCATACGCGTGGCCATGATGGAATTGCAGCCGTGGGCAATGTTGGCGAAGGGACCGCCGTGAACAAACGCAGGCGTGCCCTCGAGCGTCTGCACCAGGTTGGGCTTGAGCGCGTCCTTGAGCAGGGACGCCATGGCGCCCTGAGCCTTGAGGTCGCGGGCACGAACGGGCTCGCCGGCGAAGCTGTAGCCGACGACGATCTCGCCCAGGCGCTCCTTGAGGTCGTTGATGCTCGTGGACAGGCACAGGATCGCCATGACCTCGGAGGCGACGGTGATGTCGAAGCCATCCTCGCGCGGCACGCCCTGGGCCTTGCCACCAATGCCGTCGATGACGTGACGGAGCTGGCGGTCGTTCATGTCGACGACACGCTTCCAGGTGATGCGCTTGACGTCGATGCCGAGCTGGTTGCCCTGCTGAATATGGTTATCGAGCATGGCGGCGAGCAGATTGTTCGCAGCGCCGATGGCGTGGAAGTCACCGGTAAAGTGTAGGTTAATGTCCTCCATGGGGATGACCTGGGCCCAACCACCGCCGGCGGCGCCACCCTTAACGCCAAAGACCGGGCCGAGCGAAGGCTCGCGCAGGGCCACGGCGCTCTTAACGCCGCGACGACGCAGGCCGTCGGCCAGACCGATGGTCGTGGTGGTCTTGCCCTCGCCCGCAGGCGTAGGGTTAATGGCGGTCACGAGGACGAGCTTGGCCTGGTGATCAGTTGGCTCGTTGAGCAGTGAATAGTCGACCTTTGCCTTGTCGAAGCCGTACGGAATCAGGTGCTTAACGTCAACGCCGGCGTTCTTGGCCACCTCGGTAATGGGCAGCGGCGTGACGGAACGTGCGATTTCGATGTCAGTAGGCATGGGCGGTCCTTTCGTTACCGTGTGAGAAAAAGACCAATTCAGCATAGCACGGGCGCGCAATAGTAAAACGCCCGCAACCGATGAACGGCGATATGTTTATCCAATGCCCAGCGATAGCCTACAAACCGGCCAAAACAAGGGTCCCTAAACGGTAGGCTCAATACCCAGATGCTCAAACGTGCGAAGCGTTGCCTGGCGGCCCTGGGGCGTACGGATCATCAATCCGCACTGCAGCAGATAGGGCTCGTACACGTCCTCGAGCGTACCCGGGTCCTCACCTACCGCGCTGGCAAGGGTCGTGAGACCCACGGCGCGACCGGAAAACGTCTTGGCGAGCGTCTCCAAAATGCGAATGTCCATCCAGTCCAGGCCAAGCTCATCGATCTCGAAGAACTCGAGCGCCTGGCGGCAGATATCGAGCTCGATGGGGCCGTTGCCGCGCACCTGTGCGTAATCGCGCACGCGCTTGAGCAGGCGGTTGGCAAGACGCGGCGTGCCGCGCGAACGCGAGCCGATCGCGAGTGCACTGGGATGGTCGATCGTCACGCCCAGGATAGTCGCCGAGCGCGTCACAATCTGCGCGAGCTCCTCGACCGTGTAGTAATCCAGGCGATACGAAATGCCAAAGCGGTCGCGCAACGGGCCGGTCAACATGCCTGAGCGGGTCGTTGCCGCTACCAGCGTAAACTTAGGAATATCCAGGCGAATCGAGCGCGCCGCCGGACCCTTGCCGATCACGATATCGAGCGCAAAGTCCTCCATCGCGGGGTACAGGACCTCCTCGACCGAACGGTTGAGGCGGTGGATCTCGTCGATAAACAGCACATCACCCGGCTGCAAGTTAGTAAGGATGGCCGCCAGGTCGCCCGTGCGCGCGATGGCGGGGCCACTCGTGGTCTTGATCTGAGCGCCCAGCTCGTTGGCGATAACGGTGGCCAGCGTGGTCTTGCCCAGGCCCGGAGGACCCGAGAAAATCACGTGGTCGAGCGTCTCGCCACGGTTCTGCGCCGCTTCGATCAACACGCGCAGACTCTGCTTGATGTGCTCCTGGCCGCAGTAGTCGTCCAGGCGCTGGGGGCGCAAAGTGCGGTCGACATCGAGGTCCTCGGCCGTCAGCTCCGAGCCCACCATGCGCTCGCCGTGCGCCATGGATGCCGCCGGCGAGTTACCGGGCGTCGCCCACAGGTCCTGAGAGTCATCGGCTTCCCACATCACGCATCCATTCCGAGTCGCTTAAGCGCCGCGCCGAGCAGATCCTCGACACGCATATTCTGCCCATCATACCCGCTCAGGGCAACATCGGTCTCCTGCGGGCTAAAGCCCATGGAAAGGAGCGCCGCACGGGCATCATCGATGGCCGAGGGAGCAGCAGCGGGCACGGGCATCGCAACCTGGCCGGGAATCACGTCGACCGGCACAAAGCCCTTATCCTTGGCAAAGGTGCTCTTGAGTTCCAGGATCAGGCGCTGAGCTGTCTTTTTGCCCACACCGGGTACCTTGGCCATGCCCTTGTCGTCCTCGGCCATCACCAGCGAGTACAGCTGCCCCACGGTATAGGTGGAAAGAACGGCGAGCGCCAAGCGCGGGCCAACGCCCGAGACGGACACGAGCCGATCGAACATCGTGCGCTCATCCTTTGAGGAAAAACCGAAAAGTGTCATGGCGTCCTCGCGCACCTGCATACGCGTGTAGAGGCGGACCTCGCCACCGGGCGTCGGCAACGTGGCCGCAGTGCCGCCCGAAATGCCGAGCTCAAAGCCAACGCCCGACACATCGACGACAGCAGAACTCATCGTGGCCTCGACAAGCGTTCCGTGGAGCTGGGAGATCATCAGTATCCGGTTCCTCTCTGTTGATAGAACTCGCCGCCGGTAAGCGCCCGGGTGCGGCTGAGGTTAACGTGGCAGATGGCGCAGGCCAGGGCATCGGCGGCATGGTCGGGATGCGGGTCGTGGTCGAGCTGTGTTAGCGTGCGTACCATGTAGGCGACCTGCCGCTTATCAGCGGCGCCGGTGCCCACCACAGCCTGTTTGATCTGCATGGGCGTGTACTCGCCAATCTCGAGCGCGCACTCCGAAAGCGCCACAAGCGCAGCACCTCGGGCATGCGCCGTGGGAATGGCCGAACGAACGTTGGCGCCAAAGTAGATGCTCTCAACAGCAGCCGTGTCGGGTCGATAACGCTCGACGACATCCTTAAGGTCACGGGCGATATGCGACAGGCGCACCGCGAGCGGGCTGCCCGCGCTGGTCTCGATGCAACCGTAGGCACGGCAGCGAACCTCGCCACGCCGCTCCTCGATAATCCCCCAACCCGTATGGGCCAAACCGGGGTCAATGCCCAAGATAACCAAGCCAACCTCCCCTCGTCACCAGCACAGCACAAGGCAAGGCCCCGCGCATCATTCACGAACGTCTGTTCTAGAATAACACAACGGGGCCAAGATGCTTAGTTGAAGTGTCAGGGTTGGAAGCGAATCCTATCCCATAGTTAGTTCTGCGAGAAAAAGGGGAACTGCCTCGGATCAACCGGCGGGTGCGGCATCGGTCCGCCCTGGGACCCGCCCTGCGGGCCGCCCTGACCGCCCATCATCTTATCGATGGCGTCCTGGACCTCGCCCTCAAACTTCTTCATGCCCTCATGCAAGCGACGCTGGCCGTCCTCGGAGCGCAGCTCCTCCATCTGCTCGGGCGAAATACCCAACAGATCACCCAATATGCCCATCATCTCGCCACGCATGCGCTCGCTTGTATCCTCGTCAGCAAAGCGGTTCACCTCGGCGCGCGCCAGCGCATCGACCGTCATGCGTTCCTTGCCGCTCAGTCCCAGGTCGGACCACGC
Organism: Collinsella sp.; assembly: GCA_048298285.1. Lineage (GTDB taxonomy): Bacteria > Actinomycetota > Coriobacteriia > Coriobacteriales > Coriobacteriaceae > Collinsella. The sequence continues at coordinate 11,216 of DBFCNY010000269.1, read as the reverse complement.
GAGCATATACGGCCAGGCGCGCTCGACAAACGAACGGGCCGAGACGATCGGCGCCGTCGGCAGCATGCGACGAGCAGCCTCACCCTGGCGCACAAGCATCAGCAGCAGCGAGCAGGCCTCGGGCTTGCCGGCGGCCATCGGGATGTCGTCGAAAGCTCGATTGCGGTCCACGTGCGCCTCGAGCGCGCCATCGACCTCACCCGGCTCAAGCCCGCCGAGCAGCTGTGCCGCGCGGTCGAGCATATCGACCGGACCGTCGAGCGTCGAGAGCGCTTGCGCCAGCACGCGCTCCATACAATCTTCCACCGCGTTGAGCGTCACGAGCTCTTGGGGCACCACGGCAGACGTGCGGTTGCGCACACGCGCCACAAACTCAAGCGTCGACAGGTACACATCGCCAAAGGGCGCAAAGTCGCCCTGGTAGCCGCCGCAAAGCGCCGGCGCCGCCAGCCCGTACTCGGTTTTGGACAGCGGGCTCAGCGCCATCGCACCCAGCTCGAGCGCCGTGTCCTCCAGCATGAGGCCCAACGTGCGCGAGCGCAGACGCTCGGCATCGCCCGCCGACACGTCGCGATCGAGCACACGTGCCGCATCCGGTGCATCGCGCTCGACGGTGCGAATGTGCAAACGCTCGGCAATGGCGCGGACGGCGGCACAGCGGGCAGCCTCGGCCTCTTCCTGCGCCGGCGTAAAGATGCGGTTGCGCCCCAGCACCAGGCCAATCACATTACGCGGGCCCAGAGCGTCGACGGCCAGTGCCGCCAGCAGGGACGACGGCAAGTCACCCTCGAGTGCCACCACAGCACGCGACGCACCGTGGGCTCGGGCGTTGTCGCGCACGGCGAGCACCAGCGCCTGCCACAACCACTCCTCGGAACGAAACTCGGGCAGCTCGTGGTCCTCCAAAGCATCGAGCATCACGCCGCGCTGAATCTCCTGAACCAGCAGGCTCTCCTCAAAACACGGCGCCTGGGCCACCACGCGACCGCAGTCGTCGAGCACAAACGAACCGCCGGTATACACCGACTCGTCATAGGCACCGACCGGCGCCATGCAGGCAAACCACACGCTGCGCTTGGATGCGATCTTGCGGTAGGCGCCGCTGCGAACGGCGGCAATGGCGGCAGTCTCGCGGTCGGTCATGTCAAACGCGTTGAATTGGAAATACGCAATGAGGTCAACACCGGTCGGCAACATCTCGAGTTCGCGGTCCAAGTCAAAAATCACGGCGATGCGCACGCCGTCCACGTCGAACACCGGCGGCGCCCAACGCGTGTCGCTGTTCTCGCCACGCTGCAGGGCAATGCTCGAACGCGCCGGCACCACATGACCGTCCTTGAGCATCATGTAGTCGAGCAGCGGCTGGCCCTCAAACGAAACCGCCGCGGGCACGATGCAGATCATGTCAAGCTCCTGGATACGCTCGGCGACACCAGTCAAGCCGGCAAGCATGTCGTGCTCAAAGTCGGCAGCGCCCACCAGGCCACCGGGCATGGCGCCCATAAAGAGCGGAGCCGGAACGCACAGCACGCGCGCCCCGCGCTCGTGGGCCAGACGAGCCTGGTCCTCGATGCGGCCGCAAATGCCCTCAATATCACCCAGGCGCATATCGATCTGTGCAAGCGCGAGCTTCATGGCTCAGCCCTTTCCGTCGTAAACCATCGAAATCGTAGTAAAAGCGCCGGCCGCATAATGCAGTCGGCGCTTGCATGTGCATATGCTAGCTATGATACCCCGAGCGGGGGCGCGCTCCTAGAATGTCGCGGACCACAGCCCGTGCAGGTTGCAGTAGGCATAGACGGTACCGGTCTTGGAGCCGCCCGCGAAAAACGTCGCGGGTTTCATGCCGGGCTCAAGGTAATGGACCTCTAAGCGGCCCTCGGCCTCAAGGGCGATCCACTCAATGTAGTGCTCGGGCAGGCTGGGGTGCTCGACCGAGCCAACGCGTGCGCGAATCACGTGACCGTCACGCTCGGTCTCGACAACAGGCACGTGCTTCTCGTGCGCCGCGTCCTCAGTGTTTGCAGTCAGCTCCGTGCAACCGGCAGGGGTCGCAACGCCGTCGCCAAGGGCAGCGATGAGCTTGCCGTCGGGGTCCTTAAAGAATTTCGCCATGATGTTCTCCTTTGCTGATGTGCCAATGTTCTCGATGGTTCTTATGCCCAAAGGCAGACAAACCATCCACGGCATTGCAAATGAACACATAACGGATCAGGCAAGCGGTCGGGCCAAAATGCGTCGACCGTCCTGCCCACTCCAGCAGTCCCACCCCGCGCGCGGCTAGCGCCCGTCGCCGCCCAGCAGCGCCAGAACATCTTCGCGGGTAAACAACGCCGACGAGATGCCGTCGCCGCCGAGCACGCTGTTGACCAGGTCGCGCTTGGACTCCTGCATCTGCATAATGCGCTCCTCGATCGTGTCCTTGGCGATGAGCTTGTACACGGTCACGGTATGCTGCTGACCAATACGATGCGCGCGGTCGGTCGCCTGGTCCTGCGCGGCCACGTTCCACCACGGGTCGTAGTGAATGACCACATCGGCCGCCGTCAGGTTAAGGCCCACGCCGCCCGCCTTGAGCGAAATCAAAAAGACCGGAACCTCGCCCGCTTGGAACTGCGCGACCATCTTGGCGCGGCTCTCCTTAGACGAAGCGCCCGTGAGCTTAAGGAAGGCGATGTCCTCCTTGGCCAAGCGCTTACCGATAATATCGAGCATACCCGTAAACTGGCTGAACAATAGGATGCGATGTCCGCCGTCGAGTGCGCCGTGCACGAGCTCCATGCACGTATCGAGCTTGGCGCTCCCCGCCTTGTAATCCTCGTAGTGTAGACGCGGGTCGCAGCAGATCTGGCGCAGCTTGGTGAGCTCGGCGAGCACCTTGAGCTTGTCTTTCTTAAACTCGGATGACTCGCGGTGCTGCACCTGTTGGGCGATACGGTCCTGGTTGGCCAGGTAGAGCTTGCGCTGCTCGCCGGTGAGCTGCGCCATGACCGTATCCTCGATCTTCTCGGGCAGGTCGGCCACCACGTCTTCCTTGACACGGCGCAGCACAAACGGCGACACGAGCGCTTGCAGGCGAGCGGCACTGTCGCCCTCGGCATGCTCGACCGGGCTTTCGAAGCGCTTGGCAAACGACTCGCGCGTGCCAAGTAGGCCCGGCATCAAAAAGTCGAAGATGCTCCAGAGCTCGGATAGGCGGTTTTCGATGGGCGTGCCCGTCAGGGCAAAGCGCACGCCGGCCGGCAGGCGCTTGGTGGCACGCGCCACCTGGGTGAGCGGGTTTTTAATGTACTGGGCCTCATCGAGTACCACGCGGGCAAAGTCCTGCTCGACGTACTCGTCGATATCGCGCCGCATAAGGTCATACGACGTCACGACCACGTTATGCTCGGCCACGCCGGCGATTTGCACGCGACGCTGGGCCTTGGCGCCCACGATGGCGCACACATCGAGCGACGGGGCGAAGCGCTCCAGCTCGGCAGTCCAGTTGTACACGAGCGACGCAGGGCACACCACAAGCGTGGGCTTAATGTCCCCCGCTTCCACGCGCGCCAGGATATGCGCGATCATCTGCAGCGTTTTGCCCAGGCCCATGTCGTCGGCCAAGATGCCGCCAAGGCCCAGGTGTTCGAGCGAGCCGAGCCACTGGTATCCGTCGACCTGGTAGCCGCGCATCGTTGCCTTGAGCGATGCCGGCACCGTAAAGTCCATCTTGCCGAGCGTGTCCAGACGCTCGACGGTACGGCGGAACGCAGCGTCGCGATCGGCCTCGAGCGCGGGCGTGCGCGCGAGCATGCTATCGACGAACAGGGTGCTCGACGCGGGAAGCGACACGCCGTCGAGCAGGTCAACAGCATCGACCCCCAGATCCTCGGCAAGGCCAAACGCGGCTCGGGCACCCTCGTCCAAACGAATGATGTCGCCGGACGTAAGGCGCGCAAACGTCTGGTGACGCTTGTAGGAGTCGAGGTAGATGGCAAGGTCTGACGCCGAAAGGCCGCTCGCGCCCAGTTCGACGTCGAGCAGATTGCTCTTGACGGTCGCACGAACCGAGAGCTTGGGCGCGGGTCGCACCGAAATCTGGCGCAGACGGTCGCTGAGCATGACCTCACCCAGCTCGGACAGGGCGGACAGGCCCTCGGTCAGCAGGCAGAACAAGCTCTCGTCATCGCGCTCCTCAAACGCCAGACCGCCCTCGTAGAAATCGAAGTACAGGGCCGCCGTGTCCATAACACGAAACTCTGCCACCTCGTCGCGGGGCGGCACGCCGGGGCGTTGCTCTTCGAAGGGGCTGCCCGGAGCGCCCAGGCTAAAGAGATCTGCCGACCAGTCGCCGTAGGCAACCGTAATTTTGCAGGTCACAAGCCCATCGTCGACGCCGATCGCCATAGCAAAGCTCGGCTCGGGCGCCACGGTATCGAGCGCGGCGGGCGCGGTAAGGTCGGTATAGTCGCGCAAAATGGGCAGCGCCATACGACAGAACTCCCCCACCTGGTCGACAGCGATATGGATCGGCGTGCGACAGGGCAGTAAGCGCGATAGGAACGGCGCCGCATGCTGGGCAAACGCTACATCGGCGCGGCGCGCACGGCGGGTGTCGACCAGATAGGCAACGTCGCCCGAAGCAAAGCAGTATGCATCGGCCGGCAGGCGTAGATCGTAGCTGCCACCAGCCGCCGGCGCGATTTTGGCGGCAAGGAGCGGTGGGCGCTCAGACAGCGCCTCGTCCTCCCCTTCCGGAGGCATCTCAACCGCCACGTCATAGGTGCGATGCATCGTCGTCCCCCGCGACCAGGCGGGCTCAAAAGAGATGGTCTGGCCGCGCAACAGGTCCAGCACATATACGATGCTATGCTCGGACAGCGGCAACTGACGCTCGGCGACAAAACCGCTGCGGGCAAAGTCGTACGACGCCGAACGCGAGCTTGTGATGTCATCGAGATAGGCAACTGTCGTCACGACAAGGTTGAGCAGCTTTGTCGACACGTCTTCGAAGGCTTCGGGCGTATGGACAAACGTGAGCTTCTTGCCGTACGAGAAGGTGCCGCCGCGCACGTAGGCATCGGCCATGCCGTCGATGTCCTTGACCACGTAGGAGACCGATCCACAGCGAATGCGAAGCTCGAGCGCCCAGCTAAAGCGCTCGGCAAACAGTGGATTGTAATACGGCACCAGCGAGGGCTCCAACACCGCCTTGGGGGCATCGGGATCCACACTGCCGGCGAGCTTGCGGCGCATGCTCGCCAGCTCATCCATGCGCGCGTCCGAAAGATCGGAGAGCGCCGCCATGAGGCTGGGACTCGTGGGGACGGGCGCCGGAAAGGGAAAGTTGGGATTGACGGCCGGCGCTTTGGGCGCGTTGCGCGCGGGCTGTTTCGGCTGCGCCGCAAACGTGCGGACCGGCGTGCGCAAACCTTCGACGGGCTCGGCGCCGCTGGCATCCAAATACGCCAGAGCCGTGGCAATAGCGTGCTTGCACATGCCGGGGTAGCGATAGGCAGCGGGGCAATCGCAGTCGTAGTCGATCACCTCGTGCTCGTCCATGTCGAGCGCCACGTGCGTCTTGTACAGGTCGCCACGCGAACCGCGCACCGAGCCCTCAACCGTCACGTTTTTGGAAAAGCGCGAGCCGCTGTCCTCGATCGACAGCACGGCGCCGTTGAGCATGAGCGAACGCCCCTTCATAAAGGTGCCACTCAGCGCCGCCTCTTTCCGGAGCGCCTGTACAAACGTCCCCTGCGCCATCACTTCCTCCAATCTCACCCGGGGTAGCTTAGATAACCGTCACGCGGCCTTGGTTGCCGACGATGGCCTTTGCCTCGGCCAGCAGCGGAATCGAGCGTGCGTTGACCTTGGCCGGTACCTCGGCACGCAGTACGCGCCCGTCCACCTGCTCGATAAAGATCTCCACGCGGTCGCCGCCCGGGTTGGCGGTAAGCACCGTGGCAAGACGCGCCATATTGCCCTGGCTAAAGCGGCTGTTGGGCACCATGACCTCAAACACCTTGGGCTTGTTGTTCTCCTCGTTGAGCTCAAGCGGCACGATCTCCTGCGCGATGATCTGGTCGCCGCGGTCCGAGCGCTCGAGCTTGCCCTTAATGCGCACAAACGCATCGGACAGCTGCGCGCCGGTCTCGGGATCGACCTCGCCGTACAGGTACCCCTCGGCCTCCTTGTAGGTCTTGGGGAACACCACGACCGTGGCCTCGCCTTCCATGTCCTCGAGCTGCACAATGCCCATGGGGTCGCCGTTTTTGGTCACGCGCTTGGACACGCTCGAGACCATGCCGGCCCACCACAGTGCTTTGCCCTCGGGAATCTCCTGGTTGATGGTGCCGCCCGTGGGGTTTTGTACCTCGTAGCCGGTATCGATCTGCGAGAACGAGAAGTCGCGCGCCTTACTGAGCGCATACTCAAACGGGCGCAGCGGGTGGTCCGAGACATAGATGCCCAGAACCTCCTTCTCCTGGCTCAGCTTAAGGTGACGGTCCCACTCCTGGCCATCCGGATCGGGCACGCTCACCTCAAAGCCCGAGCCCTCAACGTCGCCGAACATGTCGAAGAACGACGTCTGGCCGCTCGCGCGATCTTTCTGGCGCTTTACCGCTGCATCGATGATGTTCTCGGGGTTGTTCTTGTCCACAAAGTGCATCATCTGGCGACGCGGATACCCCGTGGAGTCGAAGGCGCCTGCCTTGATCAGCGATTCGATCACGCGACGGTTGGCCTGGCTCGAGTCCACGCGCTCGACAAAGTCGTGCAGCGTCTTAAACGGACCGCCCGCCTCGCGCTCGGCGATAATCGCCTGCGCCACGCCGGTGCCCACGCCGCGGATGCCGGCCAGACCAAAGCGCACGCCCTCCTTGGTAGCCGTGAACTCGGTACCGGACTCGTTGACATCTGGCGAAAGCACGGGGATGCCGTCGTGACGGCATGCCGAGACGTAGTGCACGATCTTGTCGGTCTTGCCCGTGTAGGACGTCAGGACGGCCGCCATGTACTCGTGCGGATAGTGCGCCTTGAGCCATGCCGTCTGCATAACCAGGATGGCGTAGCCGGCGGAGTGCGACTTGTTGAAGGCGTAGGACGCGAACTCGAGAACATCGTCCCAAATCTTCTGGGCAACCTCGCGCGTGTAGTTGTTCTTGATGGCGCCGTTCATCCAGTGGTCGTAGGTGGTCTCGTCCGAGCCATCCTCCCAGTGGAGCACCGTCGACGTGAGCAGCTTGATCTTCTTCTTAGCCACGGGCTTACGGATACGCGAGTCCGATTCGCCCTTGGAGAAGCCGCACATCTCGACGGAGATGAGCATAACCTGCTCCTGGTAGACCATGGTGCCGTAGGTTTCGCCCAGGATGTCGTCCAGACGGTCGTCGTAGGAGACGGCCGGCTCCTTACCGTTCATACGGTTGATGTAGGACGAAACCATGCCGGCGCCCAGCGGGCCCGGGCGGTACAGAGCGATCAATGCCACGACGTGCTTGTACTCGGTGGGCTTCATGTTCTTAATCGTGGCCGTCATGCCGGCGGACTCGACCTGGAAGACGCCGGCGGTGTGACCGGAGCCCATGAGCTTAAAGATCTCGGGGTCGTCAAAGGGGATCTCTTCCTCTTTGATGTCGATGCCGAAGTTCTTTTTGATGTTTGCCTTGGCCTTGGAGATAACCGTCAGCGTGCGCAGGCCCAGGAAGTCCATCTTGAGCAGGCCCATGTCGGCAACGGTATGGCCCTCGTACTGGGTAATCTCGACGCCGCCCTTGGTGTCGAGCTTAGTGGGCACGTGCTCGTTGACGGGGTCGCGGCAGATCAGAACGGCGCACGCGTGCACGCCCTCGCCACGGGTGAGGCCCTCAATCGAGAGCGCCGTGTCGATGATGCGGCGGGCGTCGTCGTCCTTTTTATAAGCCTCGGCAAAGTCGGGGTTAAACAAATCCTCTTTGCCGGGCTGTTTGTCGAGCACCTGCTTGAGCTTGACCTTGGGGTCGCTCGAGACCATCTTGGACAGGCGCTGGCCCATGTAGACCGGGTAGTCCAGGACGCGCGCGGCGTCGTTGATGGCCTGCTTGGCCTTGATGGTCGAGTAGGTGATGACGTGGGTGACCTTCTCGGGACCGTAGAGCTGGCGAACGTGCTCCACGACCTCGAGGCGCCGCTCATCGTCGAAGTCCATATCGATATCGGGCATCTCGGTACGCTGCGGAGACAGGAACCTCTCGAACATCAGGCCGTTCTCGAGCGGGTCGAACGCGGTGATGTTCATGGCGTAGGCGACGATAGCACCGGCGGCCGAGCCACGGCCGGGGCCGACGCCGATGCCGTTGTCCTTGGCCCATTGCACGTACTCGGCAACGATCAAAAAGTAGGCGGCAAAGCCCTTGTCGCAAATGACCTTGTATTCGTACTCAAAGCGCTCTTTGATGTTGACGCCACCGATCTCGCGCGTGGCCCAGTCGTCACCGTAGTGCTGGCGCAGGCCCTTCTCGCACTCGCGGCGGAACTGGCTCTCGTGCGTCTCGCCGGGATCGAGCAGCGGGAAGCGCGGCAGGATGATGGAGTCCCAGTCCAGCTCAACGTAGCACTTGTCGGCGATCTCGAGCGTGTTGTCGCAGGCCTCGGGGCAATACGGGAACATCGCCCGCATCTCCTCCTCGGTCTTCATGTAAAACTCCGAGCCGGTCATGCGCATGCGGTTGGGGTCGTCGACCTTGGCGTTCATGCCAATACACATGATGACGTCCTGCACGGGCGCATCCTCGCGGCGCAGGTAGTGGAAGTCGTTGGTGGCGATGACCTTGACGCCCACCTGCTTGGCGATATCGATGAGCGTGCGGTCCATCTGCTCGTCAGTCAGGCCGTTGTCGGTGGTGATGCCGTGTTCCTGGATCTCGATGTAGAAGTCGCCGGGCTCGAAGGTATCACGGAAGGTCTCGGCCCACTTGATGGCGCCCTCCATGTCGCCGCGGTCGATGTATTTGGGGATGATGCCCGCGATACAGGCGCTCGTGCAGATCATGCCCTTGGCATGGCGGCGCAGGTTGTCGAGCGTCACGCGCGGCTTGTAGTAAAAGCCCTGCACGGCGGCCTCGGAGACCGTCTGCATCAGGTTGACGTAGCCCTCCTGGTCCTTGGCCAGAAGGATCATGTGGTAGAGCTCGGGTTTATGGTCGCGGGCGAGCGTCTCGTCCGGCGTAAAGTAAACCTCGCAGCCAAAGATGGGCTTGATGACCAGGGGCGGCTTAAGCTCGTCGATGTTGCCCTTCTCGTCCCACATGGCCATGTCCTTGACGTACTGGGCGTGCTCGCGCGGGTTTGCCTCGGGGTCGGGCTCCACCAGCTCGTCGCGGCGGTCCTTTTCCAAGAAGGCCTTGTCGTGGCTCCACGTTTTGTACTCGGGCGTGTTGTGGTTGACGGCGTCGCAGGCCAGCGCCAGGTCGGGCACGCCATACATGTAGCCGTGGTCGGTAATGGCCACGGCGGGCATGCCAAGCTCAACGGCACGGTTGACCATATCCTGGATACGGGTTGCGCCGTCGAGCATGGAGAAAACAGTGTGATTGTGCAGATGGACGAATGCCATGTGATGAGCTCCGATGCGGGTTCGTGTTCTGACTGAACGATTTTACCGCACGGCGCGGACGCCACCCGAACCTAGCCAAACCAACACGGGTAGTCTTTTTGGGACCTTTAAAAAGGGGAATGAGGGCATCCAGATATATCGAGTATTACTGGAACCCCGGCGATGCGCTGAATGATTTGTGACGAATAGTCATGTCCATCAAGAAGGCTCGACGCTTCGGGCAGCTCGTCAATCGATATATCAATTCTTGGAGACATGTATTCCTACCATTTTTAAAGAAACAACGGCGGTAACTGCTATCGCGATTGCGCCAATAACACCGAGTGCTATCTGAATGGGATATAACCCCAACACATATCCAAATATGGAGAAAAACATTGCGGAAAAGAGAGCCCTTACCAGAGACGCGACGGAAAGGATCGTCGCGCGGAGATCGTCCGCTATCGCGTCTTGGATTAAGTTTTCCGAAGTGATGTACACCACTTCTGGGAGAAAACAAAGCACCATGCTAAGGCCAAACAAACACAGCGGATTTGAAGCGAACCACGGAAGAATCATGAAAAGGCCAGCCTCGATTAGCATCGAGCCGAGCATGGTATTTCTTTTCCCGAAACGCGATGAGAAGAAAACTGCTGCAATGTAGGCCATCGCATTTACTGCATAGGATGCACCGAAAAAGATTCCTATTATGGAGACGGGAGCATCAAATGCGTCGAATACCAACTGATTCAAGTTGTAATAACTCCCATAGAATCCATCGAGCATGCTTGTGCCGATTAGAAGAAGCAATACCGCAAAAGCGGATTCTCCAATGCACCAGGTTTCGCGTCTGAAGATCTTGGCTACGTCAAACCTTTCCTCCCCAGAGTTTTTGGAATGGGTCGTTTCCATTCTCTCAATGGGATACAGAAGGAAAAGCTGCAGGAGATAGAAAACGGAGACACATACGTAGAGGGCGCTCCAAGATACTTGGGCAATGAATGATCCAAGTACGATTGCCACTCCCGTCGCGATTGATTGCGCGGCGAGCAGCCGAGCGTTGATGGTGAGGAAGCGCTCTCCTTGACCGGCATTTCGGGCAATTTCATATAAAAGTGCTTGTTCGGATCCCGATTGAAGGGAGTAGGCGAGTGCCTCAACAAGGGAAAGCGCGACGAGAAAGGGGCCTGAGAGCAGCAGCATGCCAGCCGTATGGAAGAAAAGAAGCAGAACGCCCACTTGAATCGAGAACTTCTTTCCAAAGAAATCGCCTACCAGCCCTGTTGGTAGCTCGAGGGCGACCGTTGCAATGTTGTACAGGGCTTGATAAAGCGCGATTTCCGTGACAGACATTCCTTTATCCGCAAGGAAAAGTAGAAACACTCCCCGATTTAAAACAAATCCCGCGAGAACGAAAAAGGCGGAATAGATGTGCAGCTGCGCAGTGGCATTCTTATTCATTTGGCACTTCCATCAACTAATTTTGTCAGGTCGCTCGCTACTGACTCGAAGTCTGAAGTGTTTACAGTTGATGTGAAGAGCGGTAAAGCTTTTGCACAGGGTATCACTGGAATACATCCGAAGCGTTTTCGGCAGTATCATCGGCGAAGGCGGGATTAGCCTTTACGCGGTGCTCACCCTCGATGTATTTGACGATTTG
>DBFCNY010000268.1:0-11008 GCA_048298285.1 Collinsella sp. | reverse complement strand
GTGGTCGACACGGTGGTCAGAGATGAAAATGGCAATGAAAAAACGCGAACAAGAAGCAGAGAGACTATTTTCACGCCAGAGAGCGAAATTGTGTCTGCGGACGCTATGGCCGGTGATGTCATAACAATCCAGAGGGAATCAGATGAAACGTTGCCGCTGCTTGCCAAGATTGACCTCACGGTCGCTTATTTTAACGATAAAACAGAAATTGAGATTCGTTCCGGAAAGTACTCGATAGTCCAAACCGATCCGCTTGTGATGTATGCAAACGCTTGGTACGCGCTCATGCAGAAGGATAAATACGTGATGAATAACTTCACGGAAAGCGAAGCATCATATGAAACGGGGTGGGGGCCAACGCCATACGACGCGGAGAAAGATAAGTGGACGTGCGGATCAGGCATGGGTGCGACGATTACGGACTTTATTAACGATTCAACATATAGTTTTGCTATCGACTGTTATATCGAATAGACATGACGGCATAAAACGAATTGGCTTATAAGCATGTCATTACTTAAGCAAAGCTGAAATCTTGGCATCTAGTGCTCGGGACTGCCCAGCTTGGGGTACAACTCAACGTGAACAATGATGGCCTGCCACATGTTTGGCGGGCCTTTGGTTATTTGACGAAAGGATCGCAGCCATGAGCGAGTACGATTCCCAGCGTCCCCAGGATGCGGGCAACGCCGGCGAGACCCAGCAGCAGCCGCGTGTGCAGGTGGAGTCGACGCCTGCCGGCAGTAACATTCCCTACGTGCAGGCCTACGACACGCAGACCGGCAAGCCGCTGGGTGGCCAGCAGGTCGTGAACAAGCACACGGTGGTCAAGACCAAGACCAAAAAGCTGCCGATCTTTATTACGGCGCTTGCCGGCTGTGCCTGCGGAGCCCTGCTGGTCATTGCGCTCATTATGAGCGGCACGCTTGATATCGGTGGCGGCAAGAATGCCGTGACGGCGGGTGCTTCGGGTTCGTCGACGCAAAAGATCACCATTGACTCCGAGGACACCACGCTGGCCGAGGCCGTTTCTGCTAAGGCCCTGCCCTCCGTTGTTTCCATCACTGCCACTTCGAGCGGCAGCCAGAATGGCTCGCTTTCGCAGTCTGCTGACGGGTCGGATAACTCGGGCAGTGTCGGTTCGGGCGTGGTGCTCGATACCGAGGGCCACATCCTCACCAACAACCACGTGGTCGATGGTTACGACCAGTACGTGGTGACCATGGACGACGGCACCACCTACGAGGCCGAGTTCGTGGGCAACGATGCTTCGAGCGACCTGGCCGTCATCAAGCTCAAGGACGCCGACGCCTCCAAGCTCACGCCGATTGAGATCAGTGATTCCTCCAAGCTCAACGTGGGCGAGTGGGTTATGGCGATCGGCTCGCCGTTCGGCAACGAGCAGTCTGTCTCCACGGGAATCGTGTCGGCGCTGTATCGCTCCACGGCCATGAGCTCTACCAGCGGCAATACCATCTATGCCAACATGATCCAGACCGATGCCGCCATCAACCCGGGCAACTCCGGCGGCGCGCTCGTCAACGACAACGGTGAGCTGGTGGGTATCAACTCGCTCATCGAGAGCTACTCGGGCTCCAGCTCGGGCGTGGGCTTTGCCATTCCCGTTAACTACGCCAAGAACATTGCCGACCAGATCATCGACGGCAAGACGCCGGTGCATCCGTACATGGGCGCTACGCTTTCGAGCGTCAATGCGCTCAACGCCCGCACCAACAAGCTGAGCACCGATAGCGGTGCGTACGTGGCGAGCGTCGTTGAGGACGGTCCCGCCGCCAAGGCTGGCATCCAAGAGGGCGACGTCATCACCAAGCTGGGCGACGACGAGATCACGAGCGCCGATGGCCTGATCATCGCGCTGCGCAGCCACGAGGTGGGCGAGAAGGTCGAGATCACACTCATGCGCGGCAAGGAAGAGAAAAAGGTCACCGTCGAGCTGGGTTCCGACGAGGAGCTGCAGAACCAGCAACAGGACGACAGCGCGACCGACACCGGCAACGGCGGTATTACCGACGAGCAGCTGCGCCAGTACCTGGAGGAGCTGCTAGGCCAGCAGGGCCAGGGTCAAGGCTACGGCCAGGGCTACTAGCGAGCCGTTTCGCTCATACCGATGCCAGAGGGGGCTGTCCCACCAACGCGGGACAGCCCCTCTTTTCTTATTGATCCTTTGGGGACGGAGGAAAACGGATCACTTGGGGCTGACAAGAGGCCTGGTTCGTAATGGTCTGAACTAATGTTAGCGCCGGGCGATTTTAGCCGCTAATAGTCAAACTATTTTGACCAATCCCGGTCACCGAATAATGGCCACCGTGCCTCCCCGCCGCCACTACGCTGGTGGTGCCAACACGCCGGCGTTAGGAGGACCATTGAGGTGAACGAGAGACACGATGACCTACAGGAGATTATAGACGCGGCGCTCCGGGAGATGGCCGCGGAGGAGGGCGACGGGTTCGACCCGCAGGCATGCAACCTCGCGGAGTTCTGCAGGAGGACGGGGCTCACCCGCTCCCGTGCGAGGACGGTCAGGGCACACGGGTTCAGGGCCCTGCCCCACGGGAACAGCGGGAGGAGGGCCGCGCCGGGCGTGCTTGCCGGCCACACCGGCCTGGTGGACGACCTCCTGCGGAAGGGCGTCACCAACTCGCAGGTGATATTCGAGCGGCTGCTCGGCCAGGGCTACGCCGGCGGCCTCACCACGGTGAAGACCTATATCGCCGCGCACCGGGACCTCGTGCCCGCGAAGAGGCGGCAGGTGGCCCCGCAGGGCTGCCGCGGGCAGCGCTTCAGGACGGCGCCCGGAGAGGCCTGCCAGATGGACTGGGGCTTCGTCGCGGTCGAGCGCCCCGGCGGCGAGCGGGCGCGGATCGCCTGCTTCGCCATGGTCTGCCACCATTGCGGGGGCGCCCACGTCGAGTTCTTCCCGAACGCGCGCCAGGAGAACCTCCTCATCGGGATGCTGCACGCGTTCTCGGCGCTGGGCGTGCCCGCGACCGTGCTCACCGACAACATGAAGAGCGTGGTCGTCCGCCGCGATGCCGACGGCCGGCCCGTCTGGCAGGCCGACTACGCCGAGTTCATGGGCGTCGTCGGCTTCCGCACCAGGCTGTGCAGGCCGCGCCACCCCTATACGAAGGGCAAGGTGGAGAGGCTCGTCCGCTTCGTGAAGGGGAACTTCCTCGCGGGAAGGTCCTTCACCGACCTTGACGCCCTCAACCGGGAGGCCGCCCTCTGGTGCGCCGAGCAGGGAGGCCGCTGGCGGCGCGCGGCGGCATGCGTCCCGACGCGCGAGCACGAGGCGGCGTGCTCGGCGAACACCAGGCCGCTCGAGGTCACGGCCGAGGTCGAGCGGTACCTGTGCCCGCGCCGGAAGATCTCCTTCGACGGCTTCGTGAGCTTCGAGGGGCACCGCTACGGCGTGCCCTACTGGTACGGCCGCCGCGAGTGCAGGGTGAGCCGGGAGGGGCGCGTGGTGCACATATACAGCGACGACCTCTCCCGCGAGCTCGTCGCCCACGCCGTCGGCGCCGGCGCCGAAAGCTGGTGCGAGGGCCAGTGGGAGACATCGCCGGCGCAGCCCGAGGAGCTGCCGACCCAGCCGGTCGGGACCGTGGTCGAGCAGATCGCCCCGCCCCGTGCGAAGCCCGGTTTCGAGAGGTTCGACTTCGGGAGGGCCGAATGATGGCGGGCGCGGGGGCGAGTCCCTACGAGCTCGCGAGCGACGCCGCGTCGAGGCTCGGGATCGCCGTCGGGGCGGAGGAGCTCGCGACCCTCGCCTCGGACCTCGACCTCGGCGACGGGGAGATGGCCGCCGTGGCCGCCACCTTCTCCTACCTTGCGGAGAAGAGGAGGCTCGCCTCCATCGAGACGCTGCTGAGGCTGAGCAGGCTGCCCAGGCGCGAGCCCAAGACCTTCGAGGGCTTCGACTTCTCCAGGATCCAGGGCCGGGACGCGGCCGCGCTGGGCAAGCTCCCGTCGCTGGCCGACCTCTACGCGCACCGCAACGTCGCCTTCGTCGGGCCCGGCGGCATAGGGAAGACGCACCTCGCGCAGGCCTACGGGCGCGAGTGCTGCATGCGGGGGCTCAAGACCTACTACATCAAGGCGACCGAGCTCAGGGACAGGTTCCAGAAGGCCGTCCAGCGGGGAAACACCTCGCGGGTCGTCTCCTCGCTCGTCAAGCCGTCGTGCCTCATCGTGGACGAGGTGGGGAGATGCGTCTACGACAGGCCGTGCACCGACCTGTTCTTCGATGTCGTCGACAGGCGCTACGAGAAGGAGGGGCCGAACGCGATGGTCCTTACGAGTAACATCGCCCCGAGCGGGTGGGATGAGTTCTTCACGGGCGACGACACGCTCCTCTGCGCCCTCGACAGGCTGTTCGACAAGGCGTCGGTGTTCGTGATGCGGGGCCCGAGCTACCGCGGCAGGGGGCTCGACACCTACTCGGTGGAGGCCGTCCCCCAGGCGGTGAAGGTGAGGGGGATCCAGCCCGAGGGGATGTAGGGAAGCGATAGGAAAGTCATAGATGCGGGCGTGTTGGCTAAAATGGGTCGGC
Source organism: Collinsella sp. (assembly GCA_048298285.1). GTDB lineage: Bacteria > Actinomycetota > Coriobacteriia > Coriobacteriales > Coriobacteriaceae > Collinsella. The sequence goes on along the minus strand of DBFCNY010000268.1, from coordinate 6,435 downwards.
CGGGATTGGTCAATCTCGGCCGACTATATTTGGCTAAATTATTCCGACGCTAACACTAACTGTCCACCCCGGTCTGGCGGCTGCCGATTCGGTGCGGTTCGAAAGGGCTATTCGACCCCATTGCGACCGGTGGTACTCTAGTATCCGTTTGAAATCGAGCGAAGGAGTGCTGCTATGGAGCAATCGAGCCTGTTTGGTGACGGTGTGGACATCGATACCGAAACGCCCGCGAGCGCGGATGCCACCGCACCGGTCGACGCCCATGCCCAGGCGGCAGCGCGCGCGGCCGAGCTGCGCCACGAGCTCGACTACCACGCCTATCGCTACTACATGCTCGATACGCCCGAGATCACGGATGCCGCATTCGACAAAATGCTCGTTGAGCTGCAGGAAATCGAGGCGACCTACCCCGACCTGGTGACGCCCGACAGCTATACCCAGCGCGTGGGCGGCTACGTGAGCGAGCAGTTTACGCCGGTCACGCACATGGCACGCATGTATTCCATGGACGATGCCATGGATCTGGACGAACTCGACGCATGGCTCCAGCGCACCGAGGATGCGCTCGGCGCCGGCAGCGTCACCTATACCTGTGAGCTTAAGATTGACGGTCTGGGCGTGGCGCTTACCTACCAAAACGGCACCTTCGTGCGCGCGGCCACGCGCGGCGATGGCACCACGGGCGAGGACGTGTCGCTCAACGTGCGCACCATCAAGGATGTGCCCATGCACCTGTCCGAACCGGCACTTGCCCACATGGGCGCCGACCGCGAGCGCACTATCGAGGTGCGCGGCGAGGTCTACATGCCCAAGGGCAGCTTTGTTCGTCTGAATGAAGAGGCCGATGCCGAGGGCCGCGACCCCTTCGCCAACCCGCGCAACGCCGCCGCCGGCAGCCTGCGCCAAAAGGATCCCAAGATCACGGCGCGCCGCGATCTTGCCACCTTTATCTATGCCATCGCCGATACCGACCCGCTGCACGTCCACAGCCAGCGCGAGTTCCTCGACTGGCTGCGTAGCGCCGGCTTTAGCGTCAACCCTAACGTTGCCCGTTGTGCCACACCCGCCGAGGTCCACGAGTTCTGCGCCCAGGCGCTCGAGCATCGCGGCGACCTGGACTACGACATCGACGGCGTGGTCGTAAAGGTGGACAGCTTCCAGCAGCAGCTCGATCTGGGCTTTACCGCCCGCGCGCCGCGCTGGGCCATTGCCTTTAAGTTCCCGCCCGAGGAAAAGCAGACCGTCCTGCGCGAAATTCGCATCCAGGTGGGCCGCACCGGTGTGCTCACGCCGGTCGCCGAGTTCGATCCGGTGACGGTCGCCGGCTCCACCATCGCGCGCGCCACGCTGCACAACATCGACGAGATCCGCCGCAAAAACGTGCGCGAGGGCGACACCATCATCGTGCACAAGGCAGGCGACGTAATCCCCGAGGTCGTGGGCCCGGTGCTCGATAAGCGCCCGGCCGATTCGGTCGACTGGCACATGCCCGAGGTCTGCCCCGTGTGCGGCAGCCCCGTGGTCCACGAGGACGGCGAGGTCGCTTACCGCTGCGTCTCCATCGACTGCCCCGCGCAGCTCAAGGAGCGCCTGCTCCACTGGGTGAGTCGCGGCTGCATGGACGTCGACGGCCTAGGCGACGAGATTGTCGACAAGATGATCGCCGCCGGGCTGATTCACGACGTCGCGGACTTCTACCAGCTCACGGTTGACGATATCGCCGGCCTGGACACGGGGCGCACCTATGCCAGCTCCAACAGCAAAAAGGGCGTCAAGAAGGGCGACCCCATTCCGGTAGGCCTCAAGACGGCCGAGAAAATCATCGCCGAGCTCAACAAGTCCAAGAGCCAGCCGCTCGGTCGCGTGCTGTTTGCCCTGGGTATCCGCCACGTGGGCAAGAGCGTGGGCGAGGTTATCGCCGAGCGATTCCTGTCGATTGACAAGCTCATCTTGGCGAGCGAAGAGGATATTGCCGAGTGCGAGGGCATCGGTCCCAAGATTGCGGCGAGCGTCAAGCAGTTCCTGGCCGTGCCCGAGAACCTTGCCGTGCTGGAGCGCCTGCGCCAGGCGGGCCTGTCGCTCGAGGTCGACTTGGGCGCCGCGCACGCGCAAGCCGCAGCCGACGCTGGCGTGGCGGGCGAGCTCGCCGACGCACAGCCACTCGCGGGTCTGACCTTCGTGCTCACCGGCACGCTCGTCAACCGCACGCGCGACGAGGCGGGCGCGGCACTCAAGGTGCTTGGCGCCAAGGTTTCGGGCAGCGTGTCAAAGAAGACGAGCTATCTGGTCGCCGGCCCCAAAGCGGGCTCAAAGCTCACCAAGGCCGAGCAGCTGGGTGTGCCCGTGTTGGATGAGGCGGCACTTGAACAGATTTTGGCGACGGGTAGGGTCCCGGAGGCATAATGATTTGTTGAGGAACTGCGCAGAGGCTCAGTTCCTCAACATCTCCTTATAGTGTTTGCCTGTTCAATTTCGATATCGTTTCCCTCGTATGATCCAGATGCGTCTACCGACTCAAAGCGTGAGTAGGAAACTCTTGTCCCAACTTTGATTTGGGAAAGCTTGTCTTTGATTCGGCCAGATGAGGGGAATGTAATCCGGGTTTGCTTTCCAGCGTCGGTGTAGCGGGGACTGTTGTCTGTTTGGATTACGAGTTCCGTTCCCTCAATAGAATGAACGCTGCCGGCTCCAAAGACAAGGTAATCATCTCCTCCGCTATAGCGGGCTCTATCTGTGCATGAAGAAACGGATGCAAACATAGCGAAAATCACCAATATCGTAACCAGGGCAAAGGCCGTGGTGCCATAGCATTTTGATGGTGCCATCCGGTCTACCAAAAGACTGTTCCGTTCAATTTGACCATATTGGGCGTTGCATAGTTAATCGCTCGGGGATAAGTGTTCCATCCGTCGAATACTTCGAGCCACTGCAGTTCGATGCCAGAGCTTCCATTATGCCCAGTAAAATAGCCAGTTACCGTGACTGTATGACCTGATAGCTCGACGGATCCTTCACTGTTTCGGCTGTTGATCCACATATGATACAAGCCGATATTCCCTTGATCGATAGTTGCTCTGTACTGAGCGAATTGAGGCTGATAACCGAAAAATTGAGTATTAAGTGCTCTACCCTTTTGAGCGGCAAGACTTTTAAACGGAACAATTCCATCTGGGATGATCGTGCTTCCGTACTCGACGCCCTGATCATTGGTCTTATACGTTGTTGTGCCAGTGACGTTCCATATTTCTTTATAATAATCGGGATTAAATTGATTAGCGTTTGAACTGGTGAGACCGTAATGCATTGATACAGCGTACAAGGCAGAAACGACGCATGCATACTTATTAGTGCGGGCTTCAACTAATGATTCCGAGACTCCTCGGAACGGTATTCCGTTTAAATCGTCAATTTGGAAATGCAACATCAAGTCATCTTCATTGATAATGACTGCATCCCATGAAGTTGGGTTATTGCTTTGAGGTGCTATACCCTTTTCGGTGACAATTGGGACAGACCGTATATTGTTATAGTTGGTTACACAGTCTCTAGTTCCTGGCACCAAAGTTCCATATTCAATATCGTTGTACGAAATTAGTACGGTTGGGTTTGTGGCCTGTTGGCCGGAATAAGTTGAAATGGCGTTTGATAGAGAAGCTGAAATCGGAAGAATGGTATCGCCGAGGGTTATCTCCTTCAGAAGCCCAGGATATGATGCGTCAAGTATTAAATAACCGTAGGGGCTTCCTTCCCTTGTGACACTGATTTCATAGCCACAGATAAGGCCGATTTGTTGGCATACGGGAACGATTTGCTCGATCTCTAAGTTCGCGGATCCGTCGACGATGGGCAACAGGGAAAGCGCGTAGTCTTGTGCTAGGTCTGATGTAAAAGCGACGGATGAGTTTGAGTCGGCAGCGAATACTCTTGTTGGGCGTGACGCGGATAAGCCGATGATCGAGGCTAGGCCGAGAAGAAACGAGCGACGTGATTGAACTCTGGGCATAATGTCTCCTGCCTATGGGGGGCAATATGCTGTCATTTTATTTGCTACATAATACAATCTAATTCGGATTAAGGTAAATGGATGGAATTGCTCGATAAATGGTAGTGATTAGCGGACCGGTATCGCGATCCTCGTCACATACGCCCCCGGGTCGTCGCTGATGATGTCATCGATAAGGGCGATCTCGCGCGAGGGGCCGGCGGGCGTCAGGTTGTGTTCGTGCATGTAGCCGAGCAGCCGCTCGTAGCGAGGGGCTGCTTGTCCGTGCGTGCCACGGAAACTTATGGTCAGGCAGCGCGCGGCAGGTCGCGTCTCAACATCGCCCAAGTACTCATCGGTGTCATCGAGCAGCAGAAAGACCTCGTCGTAGCCGTCAAAGTCGCCGGCGGCCAGGCGTTCGGGCGCGATACCCACACCCAGATTGCCCAGATAGGCAAAGGTTTCGTGCTGCCCCTGCTGAAGCTGGCGGATATGCCATCCCAGCGAATAGGCGTCGGTGGGATTGACGCGCTCGTGCAGCGTGGCGCAGCGAAGTTCGGGTTCCTCGATTTTGCTAATGGTGTCGAGATCAGCATTCAAAGCGCCATGAAGCAAGGCAAGCCGCTGGTCAATCTTGCGCGACATGCGCTCCAGCTCGCGTCGTTTATGCTCAATTAACTCCTGCTGCCGGGTCAGCTGCCGCTGCATTAAATCCATGTCGCGCGTGGCGACAAATTCGCGAATCTGCACCAGCGGCAAGTCGAGAACACGCAGGTTGGCGATGGTGTTGAGCGTGGAAAGCTGTCGCGTTCCGTAGTAGCGGTAGCCGCTTGCGGGGTCGATATATGCCGGCTCCAGCAGCCCCATCTGCTCGTAATGACGCAGCGTGCCCACGCTCAAATTGAGCAGGCGCGCGACCTCGCCAATGCGGAGCAGACCGTCGGTATGTTCGCTGGACGTGTCAGCCACAGGATTACTCCTTTCGGCAGAGAGCAGGACAGGGTCGCCAGGCTTGCGTTGCCCCGCTACGCCACGAGCTTGTCAAAAGTGCCACGGCGGTTGAGCACCGTAAACGCCACCACGCAAATGGCTGCCGATAGAATCGACCCGCACGGCGAGGCGACACCCATGGGAAACAGTGTGTCGGAATAGGCGTTCGACAGCAGCCACGCGCCCGGCACGCGAATGAGTGCCACAGCCAGTACGTTGTGTGCAAAGCCGATATAACTCTTACCGTACGCAGCAAAAAAGCCGCTAAAGCAAATGTGGATGCCGGCAAAGATCGCGTCAAAAATATAGCTGTGCATATAACCGGTGCCGGCTGCGACCACCGCGGCGTCCTTGGCAAAAAAGCCTAGAAACGCCGGTGCCACCAACCACATGAGTGCCGTGATCAGGCAGCCGTACACCACCGAGATGGTCATGGCGTCCTTGAGCACCTGACGCGCTCGGTCGCCCTTGCCCGCACCGGCGTTTTGCGCCGTGAGCGCGCTGACGGTGGCGCCCATGGAGCTCGGCACGATGAACAAAAAGCTGATCATCTTCTCGACCAGGCCCACGGCGGCGGCGTCGACCAGGCCGCGGTGGTTGGCGATAACGGTGATGAACATAAACGCCACCTGGATGCAGCCGTCCTGCACGGCCACGGGCACGCCAATCTTAAGGATGCTGCTGAGCACCTCGGGCTGGGGGCGCAGGTCACTGCGCTTGACGTGGATATTCGTACGGCGGCTCTTGAGCCATACGAGTGCGAGGGCAACGCTTGCCGTCTGTGCGATCACCGTGCCGAGCGCCGCGCCCACGGGGCCGAGCCCCATGTGGCCAATAAACAGAAAGTCGAGCGCGATGTTGATGACGCACGCCACGCCGATCACGTACATGGGCGAGCGCGAATCGCCCAAGCCGCGAAAGATGGCCGAAAGAATGTTGTACGCGGCGATGCACGGAATGCCGATAAAGCAGATGCGCAGGTAGGCAGCGGTGCCTTCGACCGCCTCGGCCGGCGTGCCAATGAGCGCCACGATCTGCGGGCACAGCGCGAGCAAGAGCGCGGCCAGCACCACCGAGACACCCATAAAGAGCGTGATGGTGTTGCCGATGGCAGCTTCGGCGCGGTCGAAGCGGCGTGAACCCACGGCGTGGCCGACGATGACGGTCGTTCCCATGGCCAGGCCCACGAGCGTTACGGTAATGATATAGAGCGTCTGCGCGCCGTTGCCCACGGCGGTGATGCCGGCGGCACCGCTAAACTGTCCGATAAAGTACAGGTCGGCCATGCCGTAGAGCATCTGCAAAAAGTACGAGAGCATATAGGGTAGGGCGAAGACCGCGATGGTCTTGAGGACATTGCCGCGTGTGAGGTCGTGTTCCATGGGCGGGCACTTTCTGGCTTGGTTCGTTTACGTACCAGTGTAGTGAAAACCCTACAACGATTGTAGAGTCAAGGTCCATGT
>DBFCNY010000267.1:0-7450 GCA_048298285.1 Collinsella sp. | reverse complement strand
GTTCTGATTTATGCCGAGGGGCTTCCTATCGTGGCAGGCGAATCGTAAAGCGGCTGCCGACCCCTTCGACCGAGGTCACACCGATGACGCCGCCGTGGCTGTCGACGATCCACTTGGCGATCGCAAGCCCCAGACCCGAACCCTGTGCGCCGGCATCGCGCGCGTTGTCGGCACGGTAGAACCGCTCGAACGCGTGAGCTGCGGATTCCTGGTTCATGCCGATGCCCTCGTCCTCAACACTTATGTCGATCGTGTCCGCGCCCGCATCCGGTGTTATGCCAAATGTGACGGTCGTTCCCGCATCCGAGTACTTGGCGGCGTTTTGCACGATCACGCGCAGAGCCTGCTTCACGAGCGCCACGTCGACGGGCGCGTCGCAGCGCGGGTCGCTGGCAAGCGCAGCGTCAGAAGCCAGCCGATACGTGTGCTCGGTATCGATCATCTGCGATTCTTCGCATACCTCGCTGACCAGTGCAGCCAAGTTGGTATGCGCGCGCCGCAGGACCGTGCGCCCGGCATCGCCGCGCGCCAAAAACAGCAGCTGCTCCACAAGCTCTTGCATGTGCTCGCTTTCGGCTTTAAGGGACGCGATGGATTCCGCCAGCACGTCCGGGTCGTCCTTACCCCAGCGGTCGAGCATGTTCACGTAGCCCTGAATCACCGCGATGGGCGTGCGCAGCTCGTGGCTCGCGTCGTTGACAAAGCGCATCTGCTGCAGCTTGGCCCCTTGCATCTGGCGCAGCAGGCGGTTGAGTGCGACCTCGATGCTTGCCAGGTCGGCGTCGCCGGTGGTGACGCTCGGCGAGTCGACGCTTACGCGCTCGATGGCCTGCTCCAGTGTTTCCATTTTGCCGCCGGCGAGTTGCATGCGGCCGAGTTCGTCCACGCGCAGGGCCAGATCGTTGAGCGGCGCCATGGTGCGGCGCACGCGGCGGGCGCCGCCGAGTATGTTGAGCACGCTGATGACCTGCCAACCCACAACGACAAGGTAGAGAGGCCATAGCGTGACGAGGTCCTGCGCGAGGGGGAAAGTCTTGGTGGTACGCGCGAGCTCGACGGTATAGGTGAGCGTTGTCAGGTCCCAGCCGCGCGCGGGCGTCAGCGTCATGCCGCGAACGGTGGCGCTGGGGATCCATCCTGCGGTAAACGCGCCGTTGGGCAGCGTCTGGTTGTATCCATAGACGAGGATCGCCGCCGCAATCACCACCAGCAACAGATCGAGCCAGACGTAGCTCATCAGGCGGCGCCACATATAGCTCCAGTTGATGGCGCGGGCGATGGAGGTGACGCGCTTGGCCTCGGCGTTACGTGCGGCAGACATAGCCCACCCCGCGCACGGTCTGGATGATGCGGGCACCGCCGGCGTCCTCGATCTTGGCGCGCAGGTGCGCGATGTGCACGTCGACGTTGTTGGTGTCGCCCACGTATTCGTAGCCCAGCGCCTCGTGCGCAATGCGCTCGCGCGTGAGCACGGTGCCGGCATGTGCCATAAGCAGGGCGAGGACGTCGAACTCGCGGGCGGTCAGCACGATGGGCGAGCCGCCGACCGTGACTTCGCGGCGGTCGGGATCGAGCGCGACCGAACCCACGGTGAGCGCGGCGGGGGAGGGCGCGGCTGAGGTCTTGGCCGAGTCTCCAGCCGGGGGTATCGCAGCGGCACCCGTAGCGCCCTCCCCGGCCCCAACGCCGCCAACGCCCGAAGCCGCCCGCACGGCCTCCGAGCGCTTCAGCGCAACGCGGATCCGTGCGAACAACTCCTCAATCGCAAACGGCTTGGTCAGGTAATCGTCGGCGCCGGCATCGAGCCCGGCCACCTTGTCCATCACGGCATCTCGCGCGGTGACCATAATCACCGGCACATCCTTGTGCTTGCGTACGCGCCGCAGGACCTCCATGCCGTTGAGCTGCGGCAACAACACGTCGAGCAGAATCAGATCGTAGTCGCGCTCCAGCGCCAGGTCCACGGCGGTGCGGCCGTCGGCGGCGTGCTCCACCTGGTAGCCCTCGTGCTCCAGCTCGAGCGTCACAAAGCGGGCGATTTTCTCCTCGTCCTCTACGATCAGGATCCGTGCCATGCGTGCCCCCGTCTGCGATTACTTGTCGTCGTTCAGATTTTGCTTGATGTCGTCCGCGGCATCAGCGGCGTGATTCATAAGGTTGTTGATGCTGCCGGGCACGTCGCCGTCGCTGTCGATGCGGTAGCGCATGCCAAAGAACAGGCCAATCAGCATCAGCCAAATCGTAGCGCCCCAGGCAAACAGGGCGATGATGGGGATCAGGATGGGGATGTTGAGGATGATCGCATCGCGGCGCGTGGCGATAAACTTGGTGTCCAGGCTCAGGCGGAAGAGCTTTTTGAGGTACTCCCATACGCTGTCCATCTTCTTGGAGAAGTCGGTCTTTTCGCTCGACTTCTCGTAGGCGGCCTGCGCGGCGACCATCTCGGCTGAGGGCTCATCGACTGGCGCGGACTCGGTGGCGGCGTGCGCCGACGTGGTCTGCGTCTTGCCCTGCGACTCGAGCCAAATGATGGCGTCCAAAACGTTGCCGTCGGCGGCGTCGAGCGCGGCCTTGGCATCGGTGTAGCTCACGTTGCACTTGGTGCGGATGGTTTCAACTTTTTCGAGGTCGTCCATGACCTGTCCTTTCGTTCGATGGGCGCGACGCCGGACGATTTGCCCGGGCGCGAGCGTTGCGTTCGGCGGTCTGCGTTGCGCGGCGCCGCCCCGCCCTTGGTCGAACTCTATAGTGCAGGTTATAGATTAAGCGATTCTTGAGCCAAGATTAACGTTGGATGAGTTTTTGGGTGGCGGTGGGAAAAGTATTAGACCTCGATAGCGGGGGATGTGGTGCCGGTGCAAAACGGCGTCAAAGGTTGGTCGAGCAGGCGGTTTCTCCATTGATGTCCGCACAGCATGTGACACTTACCCTGCCGCCCCGCTCTGCCGCGGCGGCATGCGTCTGAACAACGACCCTCTAAGGAGTTCGATACCGATGAGTGACAACGCAAAGCATCTCGCAAAGAAGTGCGTTAAGGACGCGGGGCCGTGCCTCGCGCTGTGCGTAGCCGGCGCAGCGGTCGCGCTGTTGGCTGTTCTGGGGCCGTTCGACGTGCTCCGAAGTGCCAGCTTTCTGCATGTTTGCATGGCTCTTGCCGGCGCCACGATGACCGGCGGCGTGCTCGATCTGATCTTTTGGGTGTTTGACCCGTTTGGATGGAAGAGCGAGGGGTAGGTCCCAAAGGATGGAAGGGCTGGAACGGTTGACTTAGTGATCGTGCAGAATGTGGGCTAGCGACTTACAGGGAAGTGGTAATCCGATGACGGTCTATGTAACAGGCGATATTCATGGCGGCGCTGACATGCAAAAGCTCCGCGATTGGGAGCTTGGGGATAGCCTGGCGAGCGACGACTATCTCATCATCGCGGGCGACTTTGGCTTTCCCTGGGACTTTTCTACCGAGGAATGTGCCGATATTGCTTGGCTGGAGTCGCGCCCCTACACCGTGCTGTTTGTCGACGGCAACCACGAGCGTTTCGATCACTGGGCGGAACGCCCCATGGAGTTGTGGCACGGTGGGCTGACGCAGCGCCTGTCGGATACCTCGCCCATACGGCGCCTGACGCGCGGCGAGGTTTTTGAGCTCGACGGCTCAACGGTCTTTACCATGGGCGGCGCCACGAGCGTGGACAAGGAATACCGCATTCCGTATTCCAGCTGGTGGCCGCAGGAGCTGCCGGACGAGCGCAACTTTGAGGAGGCGCGGGCAAAGCTCGACAGCGTGGGCTGGACGGTCGACTACGTGATCACTCACACCTGCTCTACGCGCATGCTTTCGTCCACGCTTTATCCAGCGTCCGGCTGGAATTGCCCCTCCGTTGATCGGCTTACGGCATTTTTCGATGAGCTGGAAGACCGCTTGGACTACAAGCGCTGGTACTACGGGCATTTTCATCGGGATACCAACCCGGCCGAGCGTCACACCGTGCTCTACGACTGCATCGTTCGCTTGGGCGACGAACTCCAGCCCTGGGATGTTGCGTAGAGGCGGGGTGGCTGGCTACTCGACCGTTACAGTGATGTTCTCCCGATGCGCGCGGATGACGTCCCAGCTAAAGTGCTCGACCAGCTGCTCGGCGGTACGCGGCGTGGTGTCCGGCGCGATGCCTGTTTGCCCGGCGAGCCATCCCAACAGTGCCTCGGGTGTGCCAAAGCGGGTGCGGAGCTCGCCCAGGTCCAGATCGCGATCGCGCTTGGAAAGGCGGCGGCCGTCCGGTGACATGAGCAGCGGAATGTGCGCGTAGTGCGGCGTGGGCAGTCCCAGCAGATGTTGCAGATAGATCTGGCGCGGCGTGGAACCAAGCAGGTCGCATCCGCGTACGATCTCGGTGACGCCCATGGCAGCGTCGTCGACCACCACGGCCAGCTGATAGGCAAACACGCCGTCGCTGCGGCGCACCAAAAAGTCACCGCACTCGGTGGCGAGTGCTTCGCATTGGGCTCCGTACGTGCGGTCCACGAATTCGATCACGTCGCTGGCGAGGTCGTCGACGGTGGGCACGCGCAGGCGCGTGGCCGGAGCACGCAGGGCACTGCGGCGGGTGATTTCATCAGCAGAAAGACCTCTGCAGGCGCCGCGGTAGATGGGCGTGCCGTCGCTGGCGTGCGGCGCGCTCGCGGCGTGGAGTTCGGCACGCGTGCAAAAACAGGGATAGGTGAGGCCGGCGTCTTGCAGCTGGCGCAGGGCGTCCTCGTACAGATCCAGGCGATCGTGCTGGTAGTAGGGGCCTTCGTCCCACTCGAGCCCCAGCCAGGTCAGATCGTCAATCAGTTGAGCGGCAAGTTCCGGGCGCTTGCAGCGATCGTCCAGGTCCTCGATACGCAACACGATGCTGCCGCCCTGGCTGCGGGCCGAAAGCCATGCGCACAGGCAGCTGAACACGTTGCCCAAGTGCATGCGGCCCGAGGGCGACGGGGCAAAGCGGCCCACGACGGGGGTGGGCACTGCCGTTGCTGGTGCGTCCGCGGCGGGCGTTGCTATGTTGCGTGTTTTGATATCCATGCGGATGAGTATAGCGCGGGGCTTGGCAGGGAAGGCGTTGCCGCGCTCACAAGTTGGCGGCGGTGCGCATTGCGCACGGTGGGTTTGCGGCTCAAGGTCTCGATCGCTGCGTACCGACTTAGCCTCACAAACGACAGAAACCCCGGCAGCTCTTCGCAACTGCCGGGGTTTCCGCGGAAAAGGGGGACATGATCCTCGAGCGAACGGCAAAGGGGCAAACCGTTTTCGCTCAACTACTTTATGCCCCTCGGCTGGCGGCTCAGTCAGCGCATGCCGCGCCCACACAAAGCCGCTACACCTGTGACGGAGCTGTGAAGTGGTATCTATTGCTGGCGCAGGCCATGCCAAGGGTGTCCCTAATGACTGGTCATTTAAGAACGTCCCCAATGACTGGCTGTTGGGGTGCGGGTGTGACTTTCATCCCGTTTGGCGCTCCGGTCGCCTAGATGTTCGTCATGCGTACCCGCAAACGTGGGACAATGGCGCTGTTGGTTTTACAGACAAAGGATGTGCCTATGAACACCCTCGCCGCCAAAGTCAGCCGGCAGCGCCACCTGTTTGCGCGATTCGCTTCCGTCTGCGTGCTCGTCGCGCTTGCGTTGTTGCTGCTGCCTGTCGCCGCGCACGCCGACGGCTACTCCATGACCCAGACCTATATCAGTGCCACGGTCGAGGCCGATGGATCGCTGACCGTTGTCGAGGGACGCCAGTTTGATTTCGACGACGACATCAACGGCGTGTTTTGGGAGATCAATACGGGCTCCAACCAGCAGGGCGGCACGGCGGGCGTCGACGTGCTGAGTGTCGAGGAAGAGGACACCGCGTTTAACAAAGTCGATAGCGCGAACAAGGGCGACTCTGGCGTCTACACGGTCGAGCAGACCGGTGACGGCGTAAGGATTAAGGTGTTCAGCCCTCACGAGAGCGGCGACAGCGCAATCTACTACGTGAGCTACACCATGACCGGTGCGGTTATGAACTGGGCCGATACCGCCGAGCTCTACTGGAAGTTCGTAGGTGACGGCTGGTCTGCGGATTCCGATGACGTCGAGATGGAAGTGTGCTTCGCGAATGCCGCTGCCGGGACGGCGGCCGTCAAGGGCGATAACTTCCGCGCATGGGGCCATGGTCCGCTGACGGGCGACGTGTCGCTCGATGAGGACGAGCCCATGGTCACCTATACCATTCCCTGCGTGCACCAGGGCGAATTCGCCGAGGCACGCATCGCCTTCCCTAGCGACTGGGTGCCGCAGCTTGCCGCTTCGGGCGAAGAGCGCATGTCAACGATCCTGAGCGAAGAGAAGGAATGGGCCGACGAAGCTAACGCCCGCCGCGCTCACGCTCGCATGATTGCCAATGCACTTGCCGTGCTAAGTGTTGTTGCGGCGGTGGCCTTTACCGGCACAATCGTTATGCTCAAGCTGCGCAAGCGCAAGCCCAAGCCGCTTTTCCAGGACGAATATTTCCGCGATGTGCCTTCGGCCGACCATCCCGCCGTGCTTTCGGCCCTCATGAGCTGGAACGAGGTGCCCGATCAGGCATATATCGCCACGCTCATGAAGCTCACTGACGACCGTGTGATCAAGCTGGAGCAGGCGACCGTGACCAAGGCCAAGAAGGGTCTGTTGGGGCGTGAAAAAGAAGAGCAGACGTATCGCGTGACGGTGAGTGATGCGGGCTGGAAGTCGGCCAAGGGCATTGACCACATGGTGCTCAAGGTCTTCTTTGCCGGTACTAAGCCTGACGAGAACGGCGATCGCTCGCGCACGTTCGACGAGCTGCAGCACTACGTCAAGCAGCACGCTACACCCGTGGGCGACAAGCTCGAGGACTATCAGAACACCGTTAAGGGCAAGCTGGCCGATAGCGAGTACGTTGCCTCAGACGGCATTGTTGCAATGGTGTTTTGCCTGGTTCTTGGTATCCTGATTGCCTTTGTTCCCGTGGGATCCATCTTCTTTACCGATGGCGCACAGGCGAACATTACCGCCGCGGTTATCTCGGTGCCGATTGTGCTGGTGGGTATCGGCGTGGGCCTTACGTTCCGCCGCTTTACGCCGGAGGGCGCCGAGGTGGCGGCTCGCTGCAAGGCGCTTAAGCATTGGCTCGAGGATTTCACACGCCTAAAGGAAGCCGTCCCGGGCGATTTGGTGCTGTGGAACAAGCTGCTGGTGATGGGCGTTGCCCTGGGCGTTTCGAAAGAAGTGCTGCGACAGCTGGCCGAGGCCGTGCCTGCGGACCTGCGCAACAGCGACGATTTCTACGACAACTACCCCTGCTACTGGTGGTATTACCATCACTACGGCAACGAGTCTCCGCTCGATTCGTTCAACGATGTGTATCACGAGACCATCCGCGAGCTGGCTTCGAGCTCCGATAGCTCGAGCG
>DBFCNY010000266.1:0-1534 GCA_048298285.1 Collinsella sp. | reverse complement strand
GAGGACGAGCAGGCGATTGCCGAGGGCCTGACCGGAATCGAACAGGATATCGATGCCGGCAACTTCACCTTCGATATCAACGATGAGGACATTCATATGTCCATCGAGAGCGAGCTGACGCGCCGTATCGGCGAGGCCGGTAAGCGCTTGCATACCGGGCGTTCGCGCAACGACCAGGTGGCGACCGATACGCGCCTGGGCGTCAAGGCGTTGGCCAAGGAGCTCATGGAGGCCAATCTTGAGTTGCGCCATGCGCTGGTGGATGCGGCCAAGAAGTACGACAAGGTGATTCTGCCGGGCTACACGCACATGCAGCATGCTCAGCCCGTGCTGCTGTCACATCATCTGCTGGCGTATTCCTGGATGTTCGCGCGCGACTTTACACGCCTGAAGGCCGCCTTTGATGCCGCCGACAACTGCCCGCTGGGTGCTGCCGCGCTTGCCGGTACGAGCTATCCACTCGATCGTCAGATGACGGCTGCCGAGCTTGGCTTTGCGGGTGTGATTCCCAACTCGCTCGATGCGGTTTCCGACCGCGACTTCCTGCTCGATCTGCATTACGCCGGCTCCGTCATGGCCATGCACCTGTCGCGTCTTTCCGAGGAGATCGTGCTGTGGTCGAGCTCCGAATTTGGCTTCATCACGCTTTCCGACTCGTACTCCACCGGCTCGTCCATCATGCCGCAGAAGAAGAATCCCGACTTTGCCGAGCTTATCCGCGGCAAGAGCGGCCGAGTCTATGGCAACCTGGTGCAGCTGCTTGTGACCATGAAGGGCCTGCCGCTGGCCTATAACAAGGACTTGCAGGAGGACAAGGAGGGCGCGCTCGATACCGCCCACACGCTCATGCAGTGTCTGTCGGTTATGGCCGGTATGATCTCGACTTGGACCGTCAACGAGGATGCCATGGCGCGCGAGTGCGGCGTGGGGCACCTTGCCGCTACCGATGTTGCCGATTACCTGGCCAAGCGCGGCCTGCCGTTCCGTGAGGCGCATGCCGTGGTGGGCCATCTGGTCCTGATGTGTGAGAAGCGCGGCTGCAATCTTGAGGACCTGCCGTTTGAGGTGTTCCAGGAGGCAAGCCCGCTCTTTGAGCGCGATATTACCGAGGCGCTCGACATCCCGTCGATTGTCGCCGCGCGCACGACCGAGGGCGGTACCGCCCCTGCCGCTGTTGCCGTGCAGCTGCAGCGTGCCGAGGCACAACTCGTTGCCGACGAAGGTGTGTTTGGCTCGTTGACCAAGGTCGTCGAGATGGGTCATGGGGCACATTAAGGGTCTGCCAGAAGCTGTTTCAGTCGTTTATTGATAAATCGTTTTGCTTTTTACGGACGTCTGCTGATGTGGGCGTCCGTATTTTGTTGCTATGGGGGAGGGGCTTGTCGAGAACTTCTGTAGGACCTTTGGGCAGGTTGTGAAGGGGGCACGTTCACGGGCGGCAACCGACCGTCCGCTCGGTTCGATGCGGTTGATGTGCGGTCGGATGGTACTCTAATCGGGCCTCGAAACAGAAGTGACACAAATGGAACGTTTT
>DBFCNY010000265.1:0-6848 GCA_048298285.1 Collinsella sp. | reverse complement strand
CCACGGACTGCTGGGGTCGTTTCCCCAGAGAGCCTGTTTGCTCGATTTGCCCGCAGTGGCCGAGCGCTTATGCCAGCGGCGGCGCTCGCGCGGACTGAGCGAATAACTGTACGAAACATGGGATAGCTCTATGACGGGCTCCGACGCGTTGCCCTCGTTGTCTACCGGAACAGTGCCGTCAGCGATTTCCAACTGGGATGCGGAAGACTGCCCCGCGGTGCCTGCCCCACTCCGCTCGGCATAAGCCTGCGCAATCTCGGCGACCATATCCGCCTCACGCACCTGCGCGCAAACGGACACGCCCTTCGCACGAAGTGCCCTACCTAGACAGCACGACGCCGGCATATCCAAGTTGAGCTGCGCAAGTTCGTCCGCCCGCGTCAAGATTTCCTCGGGCGTACCGAGCATGGCAACGCGCCCCGCCCGAAACACCGCGACACGATCGGCCTCGGCGGCCTCTTCCATAAAGTGCGTAATCATCACGATAGTCATGCCGCGATCGTGGAGCGCATGACAGGCCTTCATAAGGCCCTTGCGTCCGCGCGGATCGAGCATCGAGGACGCCTCGTCCAAAATGAGCACGCGCGGTTCCATGGCGAGCACGCCGGCAAGCGCCACGCGCTGCTTTTGTCCGCCCGAAAGCGCATGGGTCTCATGGCGCTCAAAGCCCACCAGGCCCACGCCCTTCAGCGCCTCGCGTACGCGCTGCGCAATTTGCGCCGATGGCACGCCAAGGTTTTCGGGACCGAACGCAACGTCATCTTCGACAAGCGTTGCCACCAGCTGGTCGTCGGGATTCTGGAATACCATGCCCGCGGTCGAACGAATGTCGTAAACCAGCTCGGGGTCGGACGCATCCATGCCGTTGATGCGTACCGTGCCCGCATCGGGTTGCAACAACGCATTCAGATGCTTGGCAAACGTCGACTTGCCCGACCCATTGCCACCGAGGATGCAGAAAAACTCCCCGTCCTCGATGCTCAGATCGACACCATCGAGTGCCGACACGGCACCGTCATAGCTAAAGGAAACGCCCCGACACTCAATCATGCGCGCCCTTTGACCTGGTCCTTTTTAGGCGTGATGAGGTTGGAAACTGCTTTATACACCACCAGCGTCAACACCGAGTTAAGCACGGTCTTGATAAGGTTGAACGGCAGTACGGCAGGAATCATGAGCGGGGCGATCACATCGACCGAGCCATACCAGAACCAAACGCCAATAGTAAGGTTTGCGACCATAGACAGCGCCGTAGCGGCAATGACGCCGAGCACCAGGCCAATCACGGCACCCTTATAGGTGTGCATCTTCTGATAGACGATAGCCGCGGGCAGAATGTAGCCCAGCGTGGCAACCAGATTCATAAGCGCGCCGACCCAGTCACCCGTAGTGAGTGCATGGATAACGATCGCCATGGCGGCAACAGCAGTACCGGCACCGGGACCATACGCAAACCCGCACACCATCGCCGGCACCAGCGACGGGTCATACGTCAAAAACGGCGCCGAGGGAAGGATGGGTAGCTGCACATACATAAACAGGGCGCCCAAGGCGCACATCAGCGCCATGGTAACGAGCTGTTTGGTGCTCCACCTATTCGTGTTCTCAAAATGGATATGCTGCGACTGTTCAGACATAAGATCACCTGCCTCTTTCATCCGGACTCTAACCGTTGGTACTGGGATCTCACCAGTTCAGCCGGCATGCGAACCAACACACGCTCGGGTCGCGGACTCATCGGCTCAGTCGCAGGCACCTCGCCTGCTCCACGGCGCCCCTTTGGCACCGCCCGATTTACCGCCAGTGGGGAATTCCACCCCGCCCTGAAACAGCAATTGCAAGTGTAGCACGAGCAGGTTCTCGCGCAAGTATGCCAAGGGTAATTTGTGGCGGAGATCAGTTGCCAAAGCAACCACGTCCCCCACCCATCCCAAAGCAACGCGCCTTTCGCGCAAAGCGCGAAACAGCGAAGGGGACACGTATCCCTATCGACCACATCCTTCTCCGCCCGCCGGCCTCAAGGCCGTAAACGCAGGGGATCCGGGGGCGGGACGGGGACTTCTCTCCGGAATATTCCGCAGGACGCAAAGAGGCTCCGCAGCGCGAAGCGCGATGCGGAGCCTCTTTGCATGTCCGAGGACGTTCCGGAGAGAAGTCCCCGTCCCGCCCCCGGATTCCCGGTGGGAGTTCTAGACCTTGTCGGCCTTAGTACATACCGCCGCCCTGCTGACCAGCGGTAGCAGCAGCGATTGCGTCCTCAAGCTGAGTGTTCTTGGGCACATCGGAGACGGTGGCCTCGGTGATGAGGATCAGGCTGGCGACAGAAGCAGCGTTCTGCAGGGTGACGCGGCTGACCTTGACGGGGTCGAGGACGCCCATCTCAATCATGTCGCCCCACTCGCCGTTGGCAGAGTTGAGACCCTGGCCGGCGGGCAGCTCGGCAACCTTGTCGACCACGACAGCGCCCTCAAAGCCAGCGTTCTTGGCGATGGTGGCGACCGGAGCGGTCAGAGCCTTCTTGACGATGTCGACGCCGATCTTCTCCTCGGGGTCGTCGATCTCGACAGCATCAAGCGCAGGCGCAGCGTCCATGAAGGCGACGCCACCGCCGGCGACGATGCCCTCCTCGACAGCAGCGCGGGTGGCCTGCAGGGCATCCTCGACGCGGTGCTTGATCTCCTTGAGCTCGGACTCGGTAGCAGCGCCGACCTTGATGACGGCAACGCCACCGGAGAGCTTGGCCAGGCGCTCCTGGAGCTTCTCGCGGTCGAAGTCAGAGGTGGTGTTCTCCATCTCACCCTTGATCTGAGCGATACGAGCGTCGATGGCCTCCTTGGAGCCAGCGCCGCCGACGACGACGGTGTTGTCCTTGGAGATGGTGACGGACTTAGCGGTACCGAGCATATCGGCGGTGATGTCAGCGACCTTCACGCCCAGCTCGTCCAGGGCAGCCTGGCCGCCGGTGAGGACGGCGATGTCCTCGAGGATGCGCTTGCGGCGATCGCCGTAGCCCGGAGCCTTGACGGCGCAGACGTTGAGGGCGCCACGGATCTTGTTGAGAACCAGGGTAGGCAGAGCCTCGCCGTCGATGTCCTCAGCGATGATGAGCAGGCCACGGCCAGCGCGCTGGACAGCCTCGAGAACGGGCATGATGTCCTGAACGCTGGAAATCTTCTGGTCGGTGATGAGGATGTACGGATCCTTCATCACGGCCTCCATGCGGTCGTTGTCCGTGACGAAGTAAGCGGAGACATAGCCCTTGTCGAACTGCATGCCCTCGACGGTATCGATGGTGATGTCGAACGTCTGGGAATCCTCGACGGTGATGACGCCGTCCTTGCCCACGACCTCCATAGCCTCGGCGATCTTCTCGCCGACCTCGGGGTCACCGGCGGAGATGGTACCGACGGAAGCGATCTGCTCCTTGGTCTCGACCGGCTTAGCCTGCTTCTTCATCTCGGCGACGGCGGCGTTAACGGCCTTGTCGATGCCGCGACGAATGGCCAGCGGGTTGGCGCCAGCGGCGACGTTGCGCAGGCCGTCGTTGACGATGGCCTGGGCGAGCAGGGTTGCGGTGGTGGTGCCGTCACCCACGGTGTCGTTGGTCTTGGTGGCGACCTCCTTCACCAGCTGGGCGCCCATGTTCTCGATGTTGTCCTCGAGCTCGATCTCCTTGGCGACGGAAACGCCGTCGTTGGTGATGGTCGGGGCACCGAACGTGCGCTGCAGCGCAACGTAGCGACCCTTGGGGCCCATGGTGACGGTAACGGCGTCGGCCAGAGTGTTGACGCCCTTGGCGAGCTTAGCGCGGGCATCGGTGTTGAACGTAATGTTCTTTGCCATGGTAGGTAATCCTCCAAAAGAAATGTGACTCGCGTCGCCGCTTCCGAGTCCTATGCGGCGGCCGCGTTCAAAGACGAATCAGAGATTCTGACGAGACTAGGCCTCGACGACAGCGTAGATGTCGTCGGCGCGCATCAGCAGATACTTCTCGCCGTCGACCTTGACCTCGTTGCCACCGAACTTACCGTAGATGACAACGTCGCCAACCTTGACGTCCATGGGGATGCGCTCACCCTTGTCGTTGACCTTGCCGGCGCCCACGGCAACGATGGTGCCGCGCTGCGGCTTCTCCTGAGCGTTGCTGGCGATATACAGACCAGAAGCGGTCTTCTGCTCGGCCTCGTCGGGCTTGACCAGAACACGATCTGCAAGCGGCTTCAAAGACGACATGCTTGTCTCCTCCTTTTTGGGCCGCGTGGTTATGCCACGCGAATTAACCCTTTTTGTTTGCGTACGCGTTGAATGGTACCCACGAATGGCGGGTTATACAACACGGAGTCAAAAAATCTTATTTTTTGGCACTTAGATTTTCTGAATGCCGGGGGATAACTTAGCAGTGGCTCCCGTGTGGCTCCGGAGGGGCGGGGCATAAGGTTTCCTGCTCGGGCAGTCCTGCTCGCACGAAGGCCACATTAAGCGGCTTTCGGCTCGTGCGGAACTCGCGATAAACCTTATGCCCCGCCCCTTCGGAGCCACACGGGAGCCAGGTTAACTAATTCGGGCCCGGCATTCAGAAAAGTCAGTGCAGCAAAATGGCGATGCGGATGGGATGCACAAGATAGGGGCACGTTGTTGGGACGCGCTCTTTTAAGTTGCGGTGGAATAGTTCCTGTTTTTGGGCTTGAAGGCCGATTTTAGGGACTATTTCACCGCAACTGAGGGGTGGGATGCGGGGCTAGCGCTCGTAAATCAAGTTGCCTGCCAGGTAGGTGGCTTGGACTTTGGTGGCCTGGAGCTCTTGGGGGTCAATGGTAAGCGGGTTTTGGTCCAGGACTACCAGGTCGGCGTATTTGCCGGGTTCCAGGCTGCCGAGGTTTTGCTCGTCGCCTGCCGCGTAGGCGCTGCCCAGGGTGTAGTTGCGCAGGGCTGTTGCTGCATCGATGCGCTCGCTCGGCAACCAGCCGCCCTCGGGCCAGTTGCTTTTGGGGTCCTGGCGCGTGATAGCCGTGTAGAGCACGTTCATGCTTGTAACAGCTGTGATGGGGCTATCGGTGCCGAAGGCTTGTCGAATGCCGCGCTGCTTATAGGTTGCGAACGGCCACATGATGCGGCTGCGTTCCAGGCCCAGGTCGCGCTCCGGGCCACCCGGGTCGAGCGTGATGTGGCAGGGCTGGCTCGAAGCAACCACGTTGAGCTTGCGCAGGCGGTCGATGTCCTCGGGCAAGAGGTTCTCCAGGTGCTCGAGCGTGTTATGGCCGTGCTGGGGCAGGCCGTACAGGTCGGCCGCTTCCTCGAAGATATCCAGCGCGGCATGAATCGCACCGTCGCCGATGACGTGGATGCGCACAGTGTGGCCGCGCTCCGCGGCAGCGAGGACCAGCTTGCGCATACGCTCGGCAGGAACCGTCAGGCGACCTTGATCGCCCGGGAAGCGCGGGTTGGTATAGGGCTCGGTGAGATATGCCGTGTGTTCGCTCGACACACCGTCGAAAAACTGTTTAAAGCCTGGCGCCGAGAGCAGCGCGTTGTTCGCGTAACGTACCTGCAGCTCTTCCAAGCGCGATTGGTCATCCAGCAGCGTGGGAAACAAATGGGCTCGGATGCCCAACTTGCCGGCTGCCTGCAGTTTGTCGTAGACGTCGTCGCGGATAAAATCGCAGCCCGGCATGGGCATGAGCGACATATCGCATATCGAGGTGATGCCCTGCTCGGCCATACGCCTCATTTGATCGGCGTAAGCACTTGCAATGCGATCCTCGCCCAGCCATTCAAGACAGCGCGGCAGCAGCTGCATAGCAGCTGCCTCGTGGGCGATACCCGTAAGCTCACCGTTTGAGTCTTTGTCGTAGCTACCGCCCGCTGGTGGCTCGCTGTCGCGCGTGACGCCGAGTGCATCGAGTGCGCGGCTGTTGAGCCACAGCGTGTGTCCATCGCCCGAGTACATAACACAGGGACGATCGGGGAATGCCACATCGAGCGACGCCTTGGTAGGATGCTCGGGCGGGTCCCAACGGTAGTCGCGCCAGCCCTGCGTCACAACCCAAGCGTCGTCGGGCAGGACCTGGGAAAACTCGAGCGCATGTTGCACCAGCGCCGCCTCGGACGTGCCCATATCCATGAGCATGTACGGCGAGGAACCGACCGAGGTATGGAAGAAGTGCAGATGAGCGTCATGGAAACCGGGGCAGACAAACTGCTCGCCGTAGTCGATAACCGGCGTGGCGGCAGGCGCGGCGGCAATCACGTCATCCGGCGCACCGACTGCGACGATACGGTCGCCTGCGATGGCAATCGCCAGCTCGCGGGCGGTATCGATGCCGTCTTGCGCGGTAAAGACGTTCTTGGAGCGGATAATCCGATCGATATGTTGCATGGGCATCCCCATCTCTGGCAGGAAATTCAACACCCCCGAGTGTACTCCCCCGCCCTTGTAACAAAACCCCAAGCGGCAAACGGCAACTTTACCAGCCCTAGCGGCAGGTGGCATACTGGAGAGAGCCTGTACGATTTTGCGATCAACCCAGCAAGGAGCAAATCGACCATGACGAAGACCAAGGCACAGCAGATTATGGCGGCGACCGAGGCTCGCGCGGCTGACGACGTCACCGCAGCCATCAAAGATATCGCTACCGAGTTTGAACCCTATATCATCAAGCAGCGCCGACACTTCCATAAGCACCCGGAGCTGAGCCTTGCCGAGGAGCGCACGACCTCCGACATCGCCAACCAGCTCGACGCCATGAATATCCCCTACGAGCGTCCGCTCAAGACCGGCTTGGTGGCAACCCTTCGCGGCACCGCGCCCGACGCCTATCGCGAGGACGGCACGCCGCGCCGCCGTATCC
>DBFCNY010000264.1:0-3893 GCA_048298285.1 Collinsella sp. | reverse complement strand
GGGCGGCCTCATGGAGATGGCAGCCTTCAACTTTATTCCGCTCATGCGCACGCATGCCGGTGCCTATCTTTTGGCACTCGGTATCGGCCTTGCCTTTAGCCTCATCTTTTTTGTTAGTTTTCGAGCACTCATCTTGATCTATGACCTTAAGACACCGGGCCGCGAGGATCATGTCGCCAATCGCGCGGCAATCGATCATTTAACGGGAAGCGGCTTTGCCAAAGAGCAATCTCCCAATGACGAGGTCAATAGTCGATCCGATCAAGATCACGTCCTCGCTGAGCGGGCAATTCAGCTTTTAGGTGGCGTTGGCAATATTGTGGGCGCAACCAACTGCGCCACGCGCCTGCGCGTCGAGGTCGCAGACCCTTCCATCGTTGCAGATAACGCGGCGTTTGTCGCGGCGGGCGCCAAGGGCCTCATCATTACGGGCAAGACCGCCCAGGTGATCATCGGCATCTCCGTTCCCCGCGTTAAAGA
Organism: Collinsella sp.; assembly: GCA_048298285.1. GTDB lineage: Bacteria > Actinomycetota > Coriobacteriia > Coriobacteriales > Coriobacteriaceae > Collinsella. Next base: position 3,413 of record DBFCNY010000264.1, on the reverse strand, counting down.
GCATTTTGACCAGATCATGGGCCTCGAGCCGGGATTTGTGCCCACCGCCTCGGCCTCCCCTGCCGCCAGCGCAGCCCATAAGCGCGGCGATATTTGCTTCTTCGATATCGACGGAACGCTCGCCTGGCAAGACCCCAGGCTCGCCCAAGACCTTCCCGAAGACGAGCGGGACCTCTCCCCCTATCCCAACGAGGCGGTTTCGCAGGCAATCCGCGAGTTTGTCGCCAACGGCAACATGGCCTTCATCTGCACAGGGCGCACCCTCAGCTGCATCCACCCCAAACTTCTTGAGCTGCCCTGGACCGGCATCGTCTGTCTTGCGGGCGGTTACGCCGAGATCGACGGACACGCAATTCGCGATCTGTCGATGACACCCAGCATGCTGCAGCATCTTGCCCCCTATCTTGAGCAATCGGGCGAGGTCATCCGCTTTGAGGGCCTCAACGGCGTCGTGCGCATGAGTGCCGATGCCCCCGATGCCCCCGGATACGCGCGCACCCTGGGCGACGCAGTCACGCAGCTGCAACATTACAGTGTCTACAAGATCTTGATGTCTACATCGCTCGCCAACCACATCGCTCAAGATAAGACACTTGAGCCGCTGCTGTGCTTTAACGAGCTCGAACTCGAGGTAACCGAAATCTCGCCCCGCGAATGCACGAAGCGCGGGGGCATCCAGTCTGTACTCGACGCCCTCGATCCCCACCACGGAACCGTATACGGCATTGGCGACGCCAGCAATGACATCTCGCTGATGAACGCCGTCGATGTCGGTATCGCCATGGGCAACGCACCAGACTATCTCAAGGATAAGGCCGATTACGTGACCGACACCGTCGATCACGACGGTGTCGTTGCGGCGCTCGAGCATTTTAGGCTGATTTAGGCACACTCCATCAAACGCACGCCCGTTGTCCTAAATCGCCAAAACTGCCGCGCCAAACGCCCTGATGTGGCAATATGTTGTCTGCATATTGCATCAATGCAACCTCAGAAAGAATGCGAGAACCCGTGTCCAGTCCGTTTACCAGCTTTTTAGCCCAACACTTTGACCAGATTAACGACTATCTGGCCACGTTCTTTGACGGACAGGCGACCTCTGCCGATATCGAGCGCTACCTGTACGCGCCGCTCTCGGCTTTTACGGCCAACGCCGGCAAGCGCCACCGCCCGCTTATCTGCATGCTCGCCGCAACCGCAGTGGGCGGCAGCTTTGAGAGCGCCCGCAGCGCCGCGGCAGCTATCGAGCATTTCCAGTCGGGCGCGCTGATCCACGACGACATCGCCGACAACGGACAGCTTCGTCGAGGCAAGCCCTGTATGCACCTTACCGAGGGCACGGGCCTTGCCATCAATTGTGGCGACCTGGCGCTCACCATGGTCACCAAGACGGTTCTCGACGACCCTACGCTGGAGTCCGACGTGAAGCTGCGCGTGCTCCACGAGCTTACCGAGATGATCGTCCGCACCATTGAGGGTCAAGCACTCGACCTGGGTTGGGTCCGTGACGGGCGCTTTGATATCTCGGTTGATGACTACCTGGACATGGCGACGCACAAGACCGCGTTTTACAGCGGAGCCACGCCGCTTGCCGCCGGAGCCATTATCGGCGGCGGCAGCGATGAGCAAATCGGAGCGCTGCGCGCCTTTGGCCTACACACAGGCCTTGCCTTTCAGATTCAGGACGACCTGCTCAACCTTGTCGGCACTAAGGAAGCCGCCAACAAGGACTTCCGCACCGACATCACCGAGGGCAAGCGCACGCTTGTCGCCGTACACGCCCTCTCTGATGAGCGCCACCATGACGAGGTCGAGGCGATTCTTTCCTCGGGCACCGATGATCCCGCGCAGCTCGCACGCGCCGTGGAGATCTTCCAGGAGACCGGCTCTATCGATTACGCCCACACTTACGCGCTCGACCTGACCGCTAAGGCCAAAGCGGCCATCGAGAACGTTGAGCTTGATCCGCACGCACGCGAGCTGTTCCTCTCCATGGCAGATTTCTTTGTGGAGCGCCTTAACTAACGGGGGTTATAAAACCTGTCAGCAGCGTATTTAGGCACAACTTGCTACACTGTTGAGTGCATGTTTATGCATCCCTTTGCGTTGTCTATCCGACAGACGCTCAAATAGTACGAATGGTACGCCGAAAGGGGTTCGTTCATGGAACCTATTACAACGGGCATGCAAGGAGCAGCCGTCGAGGACGTGCAGTCTCGTCTCCTGCAGCTCGGCTACACGATTGATGCCGCCGAAGTCACCGACAAGTACTTTGGAGCCACCACTGAGCAGGCCGTCAGCACCTTCAGGCTCGACAGCGGCCTTGCTGCCGGTCATGCCGTCGATATCCCCTGTTGGAGCGCCCTTGTAGACGCTTCGTATAAGCTGGGCGACCGCACCCTCTATCTGCGCATGCCCAATTTCCATGGCGCCGATGTGCAGGCCCTGCAGCGCGCTCTCAACGTTTTGGGCTTTGCCTGTGGCGAAGACGACGGCTACTTTGGTCCGCATACCGAGGCCGCCCTGCAGCAGTTCCAGGAAAATGTCGGCCTGTTTGCCGACGGCATGGCCTTCCAGGACACCTACGCCTACATCAACCGCCTGCACCATGTGTGGGAGGGCAAGCCCTCGGTCACCGAAGCCGAGTCCCGCATCGGTTTTGCTCGCGCCGCCAACGTGCTCGAGCGCTTCCAGATTGCCGTTATCGGCGAGGACCCCATCGCGCGCAGTGTTGCGTCGCGCATGTGGAATATCGCCACGGCAACGACCGACAACAGCGGCATGATGCTCTGCGACTCCGAGGTCCCAACCGACGTTGACCTGGTGCTCGAAATCGCAAGCGACGAGCTGCCCGCCGACGCCGCACCGCGCGCCACGATTGCCCTCGCCGAGTGTCACAACCTGGCCCAGCGCATCCGCACTGCCAATGTCGCCGCGCAGCAGAAGCCGCCTCGCATTCGCATTGAGCTCACGGGCATGACGCGCTACAACGGCACTTTCACGGCCAGCGACGCGCAGACACTCGCCGTACGCCTGCTCGACGGCGTTTGCGATGCCCTCGCAGATTAGGTAAACTAAACGAGTTGCTTTTGGGCAACACCACACATTGGGACGTAGTTCAACGGTAGAACTCCGGTTTTTGGTGCCGGCTGTTGGGGGTTCGAATCCCTCCGTCCCAGCCCTTAAGAACACAGCGCTCCAGGCCCTTATGAACCTGGAGCGCTTTCTTGTGGGCAAGCGGAGGAATTCGAACCCGCAAGGGTGCGGAGCTGAGGAAACGCGAAGCGTTTTCCAGCGCAGCACGCAAGGAGCGAAGCGACGCAGCGGGGCGCGGCCGCCGAAAAGGCGGACGCGGAATCCCTCCGTCCCACAGCCGGCACTTGGGGACGTTCCTAAAGTGCCGGCACTAAAGG
>DBFCNY010000263.1:0-1727 GCA_048298285.1 Collinsella sp. | reverse complement strand
AGTCGACGCACAGGGACGCGCCCGCCTGTTCGAGGATGAGCGCCGCGCGGGCCTCGGGCTGGGAGACGCCGACGGGGACGTACGCCGCCCCGGCGGCCAGCACGCCCAGCACGGCTGCCACCTGGCCGGGCCCCTTCGGGAGCCTGACGGCCACGCGGTCGCCCTCGCCCACGCCGGCGGCGGCGAGCCCCCCGGCGACGCGCAGGGCGCGGCCGGCAAGCTCCCCGTAGGTCGCCTCGCCGTCGGCTCCCCACCGCAGCGCCGGGGCATCCGGCTCGGCCTGGGCGCGGGCGAAGAACCGTCCGTGGAGCGTCCCGCCGCCGAGGTCGGCCCCCTCCGAGTTCGCCTCGGCGCGCGCCGCGCGCTGCGAAGGGGGCAGCAGGTCGGGGAACGGCTCCGACCAGTCTGAGGCCGCCAAAGAGGAGACGGCCGAGCAGTACGCATCGAACATATCGGCGATCATTCCGTCGGGGAACAGCTCGGACACGTAGTCCCACGAGAGCATGACGCCGCCGCCTCTCTCCATGGCTTGGTGGTCGAGCCACACCTGCGGAGTCTGGGACAGGCCGCCCAGATAATCCATGAAGCCGCCGTCGAGATCGAACCTACTCAGGCCGAGGGCGCTTGTGAACACCACGGGCAGAACCACTCCGGAGGTCCCTGCGGAGCGCGCCAGCTCGCGCTGGACCCACACGGCCGAGACCGCCCTATGCTCCAATCCTCCGGCAAGCTCGTCCTGGACGCCCCTCATCTGGGCCTCGACGGACGCGTCGGCCGAGGGGCGGCATGCCACCGGGAGAAGGGTGGTGAAGTCGCCCACCACCTTGTCTATGTCGGGATGGACCTCGGGGCGGTCGAAGATGGTCAGGTTCAGCGTCACGCCGCCCCCTCCGCTCCAGGCTGACAGCACCCTCGCGTAGCAAGCAAGCAGGACTGCCGAGGGTGTGATGCCGTGCAGCCGGGCCTTTTCCTTGACCGCCGACCATTCGGGCTCGGCAACCGTCCGCCACAGGCGCTCGAACCTCCCTTCCCCGACCGTCGAGGGGTCGGCGGCGAGGGGGAGCTGCGGCGCGGGCGGCAGCTCGGGCAAGCGCAAGCGCCAGTAGCCCTCCGCCTTTTCAACCTCGCGACCGTCTCTCCGGTGCCCGACGACGAAATCCCTGAACGTCAGGCCGATGCCGGGGAGGTCGGCCCCGGGGTTCTCGTAGAGTTCGGCCAGTTCGGCGAGAACGGTGCTCATGCTCACGCCGTCTACCATAGTGTTGTCGAAGCCAATACCGACAACAGCACCGCTGCTATAAACTGCCGAGAGAGCTTCAAAGCCGGGAGATTTCGTTAGATCTATCGATCTATGCGACATTGCTTGTTCGACTATTTTACGAGCATCTTTTGAATCCATTGCATTTTGGACAGCCAGAGGTAGATTCAGATCAGATGATCGATACACCTGCTGCTTCTCGCCATTCTTGACTAGAAGAGTGCGCAAGGCTCCGTGACGCTCGAGCAGAATCTTCCATGCTGATGCAAATCTGTCGTGACTGTATTCGCTAGTTTCAAACATGAAGAAGCAATAGGATCCTACCTTGCCCAAGTCGAGACCGCTGGTCCTTCCTATGGTGTATGCCCTCTGTACCTCGGTGAGGTCGAACGGCTCAAATCGCAACTCTTCATTGACAGTGATTGCCTTGGAGTTGTTAGGAGACGAAATGGAAAGCCCTTTGCAGAAG
>DBFCNY010000262.1:0-1626 GCA_048298285.1 Collinsella sp. | reverse complement strand
GAAGATGACCATGCTCAAAAGGTGGAGCAAAATGCTCACTGGCAAGACGGCTGTGGCCGTAGAGCAGAGCTTGGGCAGGGCCTATAATGTCGGACAGTTGTCCGGGTACTACAACGATTTGACCGGCAAGGTCACTGGCAGTACTCTGCTCGACGAGGGCGGTGTCCCTGTTAGCGTCATCGCCGGTGGGGCGCGGGTGCATTTCCCCATCGCCATTTTCCAATACGGTTTGGGCTGTTACGACTTGAGCATTCTCAGGTCGGATGAAGTTGAGCGCTTTCTCGACGCACTAAGGGTATGCTCGGATTGGGCGATCGGCGCCCAGCGGGATGACGGCTCTTGGGACGCATTTGGTCCGATAGGCAGCGCTAAGTACTCCGTCTCCTCGATGGCCCAAGGCGAGGGGTGCTCGATGCTGCTGAGGGCCCATGCGGCTTTCGGGGACGAGTGCTATAGAGTTGCGGCGCTGAAAGCTGCCGAGTTCATGCTTATCGACATGGACAATGGCGGCGTGTCGTCGCATGACGGGGGAGAACTGTTCCTGGAGGAGTACCCTCAACGCCCCAGGCGCAGTGTCATGAACGGTTGGGTGTTTAGCCTTTTCGGTCTCTATGACGCATCGTTGGTCGACGCGCGCTTCGCCGGGCCATTCAAGCACTCTGCGGAGACGTTGGCTTGCCATTTGGATGACTACGACGCCGGCTTCTGGTCTTATTACGACATGGAAAAGCGTATCGCCTCTCCCGCCTACCATCATCTACATATAGCGCAGCTCCGCGCAATGGCGGATCTTTCAGGCGACGCAAGGTTCGCGGTGAAGGCCGAGGTATACGAGCGCTATCAGGAATCTCCGGCCAACCGCAGGAAGGCGATTGCTAAAAAGGCGCTGCAGAAGCTGATCGAGAAATCCGATGCGGTGATCGTCCAATGAAGAAGGCCCTCTATATCGTGACCTCGATGGACACCGGCGGGGCCGAGACGGTATTCATGAAGTATTACCGGGCTTTGGACAAGTCGCGCTATCAGCTCGACTTCTGTGTGTCGTCCGACGTGCCGGGCTTTTACGACGCCGAAATCGAGTCGATGGGCGGCAGAATTGTGCACACAGTCAAGAAGACCGAGGCCGGGCCGGTCGCTTCGTTCAAGCGGCTCATGCAGATAGCCCGGGACGGCGGTTATTGCTGTGCTGTCAGGTCGTCTCAGCACAGCCTTTCCTGTCTTGATTTGCTCGCCATGAGATTCGGAGGCGTGTCCAGAACCATATTCAGGTCAAGCAACACGGGTACAGTTTCGAACAGCAAAAAGGAGACCCTGCTGCACAATCTTTTCAAGCCCCTTGTCAGGGTTGCGGCGACCGACTTCGCCGCCCCGTCTACCGAGGCGGGCGTCTACATGTTCGGCAAGGCGGGGGTATCGGGGCCGCGTTTCCATCTCATGAAGAACGCGCTCAACCTCGAGGACTACGCCTATGACGCTTCGACACGGGACGATGTTAAGCGCGAACTGGGCGTTCCTGCCGAGTCCTATGTCGTCGGGCACGTCGGGAGGTTCAGTGAGCAGAAGAACCACCTCTTCCTTGTCGATGTTTTTGCTGAAATCGCCCGGAGAAGGCCAGACGCCGTCCTC
>DBFCNY010000261.1:0-10822 GCA_048298285.1 Collinsella sp. | reverse complement strand
GGGGGGCACGCCCGGTCCCGTTCCGAACCCGGAAGCTAAGCCCCATCGCGCCGAGAGTACTGCGGGGCCAGCCCGTGGGAGGCCAGGGCGCCGCTGACCGGTGGACGGCACCGAGCCGTACGCTTGAACTGAGAAGGGGGAGGCCTCGCGGCCTCCCCCTTTTTTGCGTTTACCGGGCGTAAATGACTCATTTACACCAGACGATCTTATCGTTTTTGGTATTGAGCTTTTATTTAAAGATAATAAATCGAATAACAAGGGCAACTGCTATGACCGCAATGATCAAAAGCAGGATTGTCAGTCGATGCTGCTTGCGTCGTTTACTTGTCGAAACGAAGATTGATTTTCCCTGTTTTGGCGTTTCGAGATAGCGAGCCGAATGCGTCAAGGTTTGCTTTGGTCGAGGACCTCTTTGTCGATGAGTGGCGGATGCTTTCATCGGCTCATCACTAGCTGCGCTGTTTTTAGATAATGGTGCGTCTTTCAGATATACAGGGTCTCCCGAGGCGACGCCCATATGTTTACGTCCCGTTTGGGCATCCTCGAGCGTTTGATATCGATTTCTCGTCACATACTCGGGCTCCGGATCATTAATGGGCTCTTGCGAGATGTGGGGGCGATGGAACCGTGGCGGCTGCGTGGAAGTATCTTCCCCCTGCGTCGGCATAAACATATTGTTCTGGTTTTGGTCGTCCATGATGCCCTTTAGCTCGTTACCAACAACGTGTACGCGCTCATTGTAAGCCCCTTGTTATTTGTAGCTGGGGACATACTCGGTATTTAAGCTCTGGTTCAAAGAACCTTAACCTTCCTAAAACCTGAGTCATACGCACTTAGATATGCTTATAGTACTGGACTCAAAAAACTTTATAGTCGATGTATATATGAGCACTGGGTGGGCATATATAAGAGCGTCAAAAGAAGTCCCAGTCACCTGGAAGATGACTCGGCAGTCCTATAAAGGAGTGGTAAACATGGCAAGCATGGTTCCTTATCGTTCGGTTTTTGGCGTTCGTCCCTCGGCAAGCTCGCTGTTCGATCTGTTTGATGATATGAGCGACCTAGCGAACAGCTCGATTGCCTCTAAGGCGTTCCCCGTTGACGTTGAGGATAAGGGCGATGGCTATGAGGTCAAGGCTTATCTGACCGGCGTCGCCAAGGACGATATCGATGTCGAGCTTAACGAGGGCCGTCTGTCCATTAGCGTGAATGTCGAGGAAGACGAGGAGAGCGAGGGCAAGAACTTCCTGCAGAAGGAGTTCAGCTCGTACAGCGCGACGCGTGGCGTGTATCTTAAGGACGCTTCGAGCGAGGGCCTCTCGGCTAAGTACGCTGACGGCATCCTGACCGTTACGGTTCCCAAGATCGTCGAGAAGAAGAACGTTACGAAGATCTCCATCGAATAACTTCGTTGGTGTTCTTCGCTATTAAAAGACAACAAAAGGGGCTGGGAAGCGATTCCCGGCCCCTTTTGCTGTTTAGGACAGTCTATTGAATGGTTGCTGGCCGATACTGGCTTGCGGGGCGTATCGAGAGTTTTCGCGATCCTTGGAGAAGGGTGGCGGAGCTGCCGAGCTCGTCATCCAGGGTTGCGGCCAGAGCTTTGGCATAGCTTTTGACGGTAAGGCTCGGACGATTGTTATCTTGGCTGATATGTATGGCAATGAGCTGTTCGGTGCGATCGGTAACAAGTTCGCGCGCGGCTTCGGCGGCTTGGCCATTGGAGAGGTGTCCCCTTGCAGACAGGATGCGCTCCTGAAGAAAGCGGGGATATTCTCCCTCGCGCAGCATGGTCGCATCGTGGTTGCTTTCGAGCGCGAGGACTCGACAATCTTTGAGGGTGTTCATGGCTTGGCTCGATAGCTCTCCGGTGTCGGTGGCAAAGCCGATGGAATCATCGAGAGCATTGAATCGATAGCCGACTGGATTGATGACATCGTGTGATGTTGAGTAGGTTTGCACGTGGATGCCGGCAATGGAAAGGGTGTCACCGGGATCGAATTCCTCGACAGGCAGATGCGAAAGATTTTCTTTGTTCGAAAGAGTGCCCCTGCTGGCAAAGAGGGGGCCGTGCCAGTGCTTGCACCAGATATCGAGGCCCTTGATGTGATCGCTATGCTCATGAGTAATGAGAAGAGCCGAGACGTTGTCAGCCGAGAGCCCCAGTTCTGCCATGCGCTTTAATGTCTCGCGGCGAGACAGTCCGTCATCGACCATAATGAGCCCCTGCGGGCCCTCGATGAGCGCGCAGTTGCCTTTAGAGCCACTGCCGAGGATATGAAGGTGCAGACGAGACATAAGATTCCAAAGGATACAATGGGTGCGGACGAATAGAGGAGGAAGCAAATGCCTACGGTATCTCAGCATTATGGACACCATGCCGTGCCTGGGGCAGTCGATGAGACCCGGACGAGACAGCAGGCTGCTCCTGTCGTGCTCATGGTATCAGGCGGCGCGGACTCGACGGCACTGCTTCTTATGGCGTGCACATCAAAGCTGGATATCCAAGACGGACGCGGTGTTGCCCCCATCGCGCGCGAGCGACTGCACGTGCTGCATGTGAACCATCATCTGCGCGGCAAGGCGTCCGATGGCGACGAGGCCTTTGTGCGTGAGCTCTGCGCACAATATGGTCTACCGCTGTGTGTTGAGCATGCCTATTTTGATGATGAATCGGGCAATATCGAGGCGGCTGCCCGCGAGGTGCGCTATGCCGCGGCGCGAAGGTATGTTCGCGAGCTCTGCGCCCAGACGGGGGCACCGCGAACGGCGGCTCGTATCTGCACCGCGCACACGTCTTCGGATCGCGCGGAAACGTTTTTGATGAACGCGATTAAGGGTTCGGGGCCCGCTGGTCTATCGAGCATTCCTCGCCGGAGGAATATCGTGGTGCGTCCCTTGCTCGACCTAACTCATGGCGAGCTCGTGGGCTATCTACAGGTACATGGTCAGCCGTGGCGTGAAGACGAGAGCAATGAGGATATCTCGTATCTGCGAAACTACGTGCGCCATCGGGTAATGCCGGTGGTGGCACAGCGTAATGCGAGCGTGTGCAAGACGATTGGCGCCGCCTGTGAGATCTTGGGTGATGAAGATGCGTTTCTATCCCAGCTGTCGGCACGGGCGTTTCGAAGCTGTTTGCGCAAAGAGGCAGCGGGCGCGCTGGTGCTCGATGCCAGGCGCCTTGCTGCGGCCGAGGTGGTAATCGCGCGGCGCATCGTGCGACTGGCGATCAAACGCATCGATCCGGATGCTCGTCCCGAGATGCGACATGTGGAGCGAGTCCTTTCCTGCGTTGCCGAGGGTGCCGGCTCGGTCACGCTTCCGGCGGGGATTGACGCACGCATTGAGTTTGGCATGCTGGCGTTTAAGGCGCCGGTGGCTCGCGAGGGCCTGGTCGCGGACTGGGTTACCGTGCCCGGTCGTTTGCCGTTGGGCGGGGGACGTATGCTGGTCGCAGAGTCGATGGTCGTTGAGCCGGGATGCGACATCGTGCGCCGCGCCCGTGAGCTCGCGGCTGCCGGGGAAGCGACAGCTTTGGTAGACGCGGCTGCCCTGGGTTTTGCCGACAGCGATAGTGAGCGGATCCTGGCGGGCTCGCGTGGCGAGATCCCTGCCGAGGCGCGATTGGCGCGCCTGTGGGTGGACGGTCCCGCACCGGGAGACGTGATGTGCCCGTTAGGGATGAGTGGCCGAAGCAAGAAAGTATCCGACTTGCTAGGTGAGGCTCGCATTCCCGTTTCCGAGCGCGCCGGCGTGCCCATGGTGAGGACGGCCCCGGGGGGTGCCGTGGTGTGGGTCGCCGGAGTTCGCGCGGACGAGCGTTTTAAGTGCACGGCCGCAACGCGCGTGGCATATCTGCTTCGTGTGGTCGATGCGGAATAGCGTCCCACGCCAGCTATTCTGTGCGACGTTGACGGTATTCCCGCGCTGATGGCGTACGGGCTGGAAAATATTCCCCGTGCGCTGCTAGAATGTGAAGTTCGCGTCCATACGGCGGTGTGTGGGCGATAAGCACAAGAAAGGGTTGTCATGGCTTCTCAACATCCGGATATCGAGAAGGTTCTGTTTACGCAGGAGGATATCGACGGTATCGTCTCTCGCCTGGGCGAGGAGATTACTCGCGATTACGCGGGTAAGGATCTGGTGCTGATTGCGGTCCTGCGCGGCGCCGTGGTCTTTATGGGCGACCTGATGCGTAAGATCGAGCTGCCGACCAACATCGATTTCATGGCTGTTTCGAGCTATGGCGACGGTGTGAAGTCCTCGGGTATCGTGCGTATCATTAAGGACCTGGATATCGACATCCGCGGTCGCGACGTGCTGATCGTCGAGGACATTCTGGACTCGGGCCTGACGCTCAAGTATCTGATGAAGAACCTCGAGAGCCGCAAGCCCGCTTCTCTGGAGGTCGCCGCCTTCCTGTGGAAGGACGTTGAGGACCGCGTCTCGGCCATCACGCCCAAGTATGTTGGAACCCATTGCCCCGATGCCTTTGTGGTGGGCTACGGCCTCGACTATGCCGAGCGCTATCGTAACCTTCCGTATCTGGGCATTTTGAAACCGGAGGTTTATTCGTAAGATGCCCGACGACCATAACGATAACAATTCCCAGACTCCCCGGGAGCCTAAGATCCCGGGGATGCCCGGAGGCAAGAAGCCCACGCGTACGGGCTGGCTGTATTTTATTTTGGCTTGCGCGCTTCTGGGCTATGCCTTCTTTAACATGGGCTCCGGCTTTGCCAATTCCAGCAATACCGTTAAGCTCGCGACGAGCGAGATGGTGAGCGCCATCAAGCAGGATCGCGTCGAAGATCTGACCTATACGGTTCAAGACGGAAGCGTGACGGGTCATTACTGGAAGACGAAGAAGGACAAGGGCGATACGAGCGAGCTCAAGAGCTTCTCCTCGACCTATGTCGGCTCCGATTCGCTTGCCGAGCTCATGGCGGAGCACCCCGATACCAAGTACATCGTCAACACCAACGATCCCGATTTTTGGGGCGACTTGGCGATGAGTGTGCTTCCGACGATCGCCCTTATCGCCATCATGTTCTACTTTATGCGCCAGATGATGGGCGCCAACAACAGGAACATGCAGTTTGGCAAGACCAACGCCAAGACCAACGAGGCCACACGCCCCAAGGTCAAGTTTGAAGACGTTGCCGGCGTGGACGAGGCAGTCGAGGAGCTCGAGGAGATCCGTGACTTTTTGAGCGATCCGGATCGCTATCGCAAGCTGGGCGCCAAGATCCCGCGTGGCGTGTTGCTGGTTGGCCCTCCGGGCACCGGTAAAACGCTGCTGGCCAAGGCCGTTGCCGGCGAGGCGGGCGTGCCGTTCTTTAGCATCTCGGGTTCCGACTTTGTCGAGATGTTCGTAGGTGTCGGCGCCAGCCGTGTGCGTGACCTCTTTAAGGAGGCCAAGTCCCAGGCCCCGTCGATCATCTTCATCGATGAGATCGATGCCGTGGGACGTCAGCGCGGAGCCGGCTTGGGCGGCGGCCACGACGAGCGCGAGCAGACGCTCAACCAGCTGCTGGTCGAGATGGACGGTTTTGAGGAGAGCGAGTCGGTCATCCTGATCGCCGCCACCAACCGCCCCGACATTCTGGATCCGGCGCTGCTGCGTCCCGGCCGTTTTGACCGTCAGGTTACGGTCGACCGTCCGGACGTGAAAGGCCGCGAGCAGATTTTGCGCGTGCATGCCGAGAACAAGCCGATGGACGAGGACGTTAAGTTTGAGAAGCTCGCCCAGATGACCGTTGGCTTTACTGGTGCCGATTTAGCGAACCTGCTCAACGAGTCTGCGCTGCTGGCCGCTCGCCGTCATCGTTCCGTGATCTCGATGGACGAGGTCGAGGAATCGATGGAGCGCGTGATTGCCGGACCGCAGCGCAAGGGTCGCGTGATGACCGAGGCCGAGCGCACCACGATTGCCTACCACGAGAGCGGTCACGCCCTGGTGGGCCACATCCTGGAGCACTCCGATCCGGTCCACAAGATCTCGATCGTCAGCCGCGGCCAGGCGCTGGGCTACACGCTGCAGCTTCCGCAGGAGGACCACTTCCTCAAGACCAAGAACGAGATGCTCGACGAGCTTGCCGTGTTCTTGGGCGGTCGCGTTGCCGAGGAGCTCATGTGCGATGATATTACGTCGGGCGCGAGCAACGATCTGGAGCGCGCAACCAAGATGGCGCGCGAGATGGTCACGCGCCTGGGCATGAGCGAGGAGCTGGGCACGCAAGTGTTTGGCGAGGCGCAACATCAGGTGTTCCTTGGTCGCGATTACGCCGATCACCAGGATTACTCCGAGGAGACGGCGCGCCGCATTGATATCGAGGTTCAGCGCATCATGCGCGAGGCCCATCGTCGTGCTGTCGAGATCTTGGATGCCCGTCGCGATCAGCTCGATCTGATGGCGAAGGTGCTGCTTGAGCGCGAGACTGTCGAGGGCGATGCCGTGAATGCCCTGCTCGATAACGAGTGGGACGCCTACCTTGAGCGCGAGGGCGATATCCTGGCGGCCAAGGAGGAGCGCAATGCCAAGGCGGCCGGCATGCCGACCAAGAAGCGCGTGCCTCGCATGAGCGAGGAGGAGCTGGCGGCTGATGCCGCGGCCTTTGCGCAGGCGGCCATGCAGGAGGATGCCGAAGCCGCATCCGATGATGCTGACGATGACCATGCCGTCGTCGGTGCCGACACCGACAAATAGTCTTTGTGGCAAAAGCCTCCGCGGGGAAACCTGCGGAGGTTTTTTCTTTTGAGCGATATGGGGCCGTCTGTTGATTGGGGACAGACTTAAATGAGCATTTTCACGCATTTAAGTCTGTCCCCAATCAACATTGCTGCGGCACTTTGCTCGGCTAAAGCGTACAATAGCGCCTATGCGAAAGGGGAACAGATGATCAACGAAACTATGTATGCTCGCGGAGCGGAAAGCTCCATCATCCGTGAGATTTTTAGCTATGGCCTTGAGCGCAAGGCGCAGATCGGTGCGGAAAACGTATTCGATTTTTCGCTGGGCAATCCGAGCGTTCCGGCGCCCGCTGCTGTGGCTGAGTCGATTAAGAAGGCCCTGGAGCTGCCGAGCGACCAGCTGCACGGCTACACGCCCGCACCGGGCCTGCCGCAATGTCGTGCCGCTGTGGCCGAATCGCTCAACCGCCGCTTTGGCACGAGCTATGAGGGCAAAGACGTCTTTATGACGGTGGGTGCCGCGGCTTCGCTCACCTGCACGCTCAACGCCGTTACGAACCCGGGCGACGAGGTTATTGTTATCGCCCCGTACTTTCCGGAGTATCGCGTTTGGATTGAGAAGGCCGGCTGTACGTGTGTTGAGGCGCTCGCCGATGAAGATACGTTCCAGCTGAGCGTGGACAACGTGCTCAAGGCGATCAGCGATAAGACGGCGGCCGTCATCATTGACTCTCCCAACAATCCGACCGGTGCCGTATATACATGCGACACGCTGACGCGACTGGCCAATGTTCTGCGCGAGGCCAACGCTCAGCGCGATCCCGAGAATCCGATTATGCTCATCTCGGATGAGCCGTACCGCGAGATTGTGTACGGTGCCGAGGTGCCTTGGGTGCCCTCGATCTACGAGCACACCATCGTGTGCTACTCGTATTCCAAGTCGCTGTCGCTGCCGGGCGAGCGCGTGGGGTGGATCTTGGTTCCCAACACCAATCCGCAGGCTGCCCGTCTGATGCCGGCTGTTGCGGGTGCTGCCCGTACGCTAGGTTTTGTATGCGCACCGGCACTCTTCCAGCGCGTAATCATCGATTGCATCGATGAGCCGAGCGATGTCGAGGCCTATGCGCGCAACCGCACCGCGCTTACCGACGCACTAGCGGAGTACGGCTACACCTATGTTGAGCCGGATGGTGCATTCTACCTGTGGGTGAAGGCGCTGGAACCCGATGCGAATGCGTTTTGCGAGCGTGCAAAGAAGTATGAGTTGCTTGCGGTTCCCTCGGACAGCTTTGGTATGCCGGGTTGGTTCCGCCTGGGCTATTGCGTGAGTTACGAAACGATTATCAATTCGCTACCCGCTTGGAAACAGTTGGCGGACGAGTATCGTTAATAGTAAAGCGCTCTGCCTACAATGTTTTACGTGAAACGGGGTTTGGTGTTAAGCCAGACCCCGTTGTCATGGACGTTGTGTCTTTGGGATGGAGTGGTTTTACGACTATCGAAGGCTATGCGTACAATGAATATAAGCGACGGCCGTGCCAGATAAGGAGACCTGATGCCCTACCTGCTTTCTTGTGACATTCATACCCATACGATATTCTCTGCGCATGCATATTCGACCATTGAGGAGAATGTGTACTGGGCGGCAGAGCGTGGCCTGCAGGTGCTCGGATCTGCCGACCATCTGAGCTCTATGGTTACGGCTTGCCCCAATGACCTGCGCAGTTACCAATTCTTTATCAACCAGGATAACTGGCCGCGCATTTGGAGCGGCGTGCTGGTGCTGCGTGGTGCCGAGGCCGATATCGTTTCGCTGGACGGAAGCCTGTTTGGCGAGGACACTCCTGTCACGCTCGATATTGCCGGCGATTCGTACAGCCGTCAGCATTCGCTGTTCGATTTGGTTACGCGAAATTTGGATTATTTGGTTGCGAGCGTGCATAATCCGCAGATTGCTGAAGGCGCGACGCTGGTCCAGACGACCGAGATGTATATCAATGCCCTGGAGCACCCCAAGGTGTTCATGCTGGGTCACACGGGGCGTTCGGGCGTGCCGTTCGATATCGACGAGGTGCTGTTGGCAGCTAAGGCCAAGCACAAGATTATCGAGATCAACAACCATAGTCTTGAACACGGTGTCGACACTGAGCATTGGGCCGTATGCCGCAAGATCGCCGAGCGCTGCGCCGAGCTGGGCGTGGGCATTGGCGTGTCAACCGATGCCCACATTGGCATGGCCATTGGCAAGCTCGATCACGCGCGCAAGATGCTCGACGAGATTCACTTCCCGCTGGATTTGATCGTGACGCGCGACCGCGAGACGCTGCTGCGCGAGATGGCGGCAGCCGGCGTGTGCGATCTGCGCAATGGGATGTAGCGGAGTTTATAAACCAAGCGAAGGGGGCGGCCCAGGCGGGTCGCCCCCTTTCTTGTCCCAAAAATCTACTGAGGTTGGTTAGCGGCGTTCGAGGACCGCTACGGTTTCGGTGTGGTCGGTGTGAGGGAACATGTCGACGGGCGTGATCTTGAGCAGGCAATAGCCTCCGTCGAGGAGCTGATGCAGGTCGCGCTCTTGAGTTACGGGGTTGCAGCTGATATAGGTGATGCGGCGCGGCTTAAGCGCGCAGGCAGCTTCGAGGAACTCGGGCGTGGAGCCGGCGCGCGGCGGATCGATGGAAAGGACATCGACCCGCTCGTTGTTATCGGCGGCATCCAGGATGTAATCGGTGGCGTCGTCGACCATAAACCAAGCGCTGCGGATGAGGCCGTTGAGCTCGGCATTGCGGCGTGCGTCGGCAATGCCCGCCGGGTTGCGCTCCACGCCGAGCAGCATAATGCCGATACCTTTGTTCTGGGCATCTTTAGCTGCGCAAAGACCGATAGTTCCGCTACCGCAATAGGCATCCATGAGTACGTCGCCCTGCTGCAGGTCCATGCCGTCAATCGCGAGCTGATAGAGCAGCTCGGTCTGCTGCGGGTTGGTCTGATAGAACGCGGTAGGGGAGATATCGAATTCGCAGCCGAGCAGCTGATCGCGCATGCATTCGGCGCCATAGACGATGCGGGTCTCCTCGCCCAGGATGGCATTGCCGGGGCGGCCGTTGATATTCTGCGCAACGGTGACGATGTGCGGATCGAGCGAGGCGACGGCCTCAAAGAACTCCTTTGCATGCGGTAAGTCACGCTGGGCGGTCACGAGCGTAACCATGACCTGGCCGGTACGCCAACCGCAGCGGACGACGGCATAGCGAAGCAAACCAAGATGCTTGTCCTCATTAAAGGCGGGAATATGCAGCCGCTCAGCTTCGCGTGCGATGCCGTTGAGAATCTGACGGGCGCCCGGTGCCTCGACGGGGCATTCGGGTACGGCAACGATCTTGTGTGTGCCGCGCTCAAAGAAACCGCAACGGACAGCGCCCTCCTTACCGGGAGCAAAGGGAGTGGCAGCCTTATGACGAAAGCCACGCGGCGCAGGATATTTACCCGGGTCGCCAAGGGTGACGCCCATACCGCGAATAGGATCGACAGCAATGCTCTCGCGCTCACAAAGCTCGGCAAACAGCTCCTCCATAGCAGCCTGCTTAGCCGCCAACTGCTTTTTATAAGGACGATTGAGCGCCGTGCACCCACCGCAAGATTTCATGATCGAACAGGGAGACTTGGGGTCCACGGCCTTACGCGCAGACGAAACCCGATCTTTATGCGAGCGCTTGGAGCGAGTCTGAGATGCCTTATCCTCGTTCCGACGAGAGCCGGGACGCTTGGCCTTAGCCTTGCCCTTGGCCGACTTACCCTTCGCGTCCTGAGACGACTTGGATTTCTTAGAAGATTTTTTCTCCTCTGACCCCTCAGCCGCCTCGATCAAAGCACGACGAGCCTTACGCTCCGCACGAGATTCTGCCATCAATAACTCCACTAATTCATGAATTAAAGCTGCAAGTATTGTACCGTGCCAAGCCAGCAGACGATATGCAAGCGGTTTATTCGTGTCAGTGATAAGCCCAACGACGGTTGCCCGCCGCGTGAGGGGTGTGGGGGTTAAGTTTATCGCGAGTTCCGCACGAACAGGAGGCCACTTAATGTGGCCTCCGTCGTGAGCAGGACTGTAGAGCAGGAAACTTAACCC
>DBFCNY010000260.1:0-5026 GCA_048298285.1 Collinsella sp. | reverse complement strand
GGTCACTACTACCTTATGGATGAGTAAACTTAGGTAAGGAAGGGGCAAAGCCGACAGATGGCTTTGCCCCTTTTTGCTATGGCGCAAAGGGGTCAGGTTACTTTGCACCAATCGTTGTTTGATGAAGGGCGGATTCTCGCATGGCACTTCCCATGGTTTATGGCGGTCCCGGCCGGTATGTTCAGGGGCCGGGCGAACTCTCGCGTCAGGGCAGGTATTTGTCATGGTTGGGCTGTGCTGCCTATGTCTTGTTTGACCAGGGCACCGAGGATCGGCTGTGCAGGCAGATCGTCGATGGATTTCTGGACGACGATCTGAGTGAGCCGTTCTTTAAGATTTATGACGGTCCGTGTACGGAAGAGGCCGTTGTCGAAATGGCTAAGGAAGCCCAGGCCGAGTATTGCGACATGGTAGTGGGTATTGGCGGCGGCAAAATGCTCGATATCGCCAAGGCCGTTGCGTTTTATGCCGAGTTGCCGTTGTGCGTATGCCCCACAGCGGCGTCGATGGACGGTCCGTGCAGTGCGATTTCGGTGCTGTATCACGAGGATGGGTCGTTCGACCGCTACCTGTTGCTCGAGAAGAATCCAGACCTGGTCGTGGTCGATACCAACGTGGTCGCGTCAGCCCCGCTGCGTATGACGGTCGCTGGTATGGGCGATGCGCTGGCAACGTACTTCGAGGCGCGTTCGTGCGCCGCGGCGCACGGCGCTAACGAGCACGGTGGCGCGCCGGGGCACTTGGCTCTGGTTGCAGCTCGTGCCTGCTATGACACGCTCATGGAGTGCGGCGTCGCTGCCAAGCGCGATCTCAGAAAGGGACGTATATCGCCGGCGGTTGAGCGCCTGATCGAGTGCAATATTCTGCTCTCGGGTGTTGGCTTTGAGAGCGGTGGCCTAGCGCTTGCCCATGCCATCGCCAACGGCCTGACGATTCTGCCCGAGTGCAAGGCCATGCATGGTGAGGCCGTGGCATTTGGCCTGGTGGTGCAGCTGCGCCTGGAGCGTGCGCCCGAGCTTGATCAGGTGCTCGAGTTTTGCCAGCGCGTCGGTCTGCCGACGACGCTCGCGGAGCTGGGCCTTGGCGGGATTTCCGATGCTGACCTGATGAGCGTTGCGGATGCGGCCTTTAGAAACGAACGCAATATGGCCAACGAGCAGGCCAAGGTGACCAGGCAAAAGCTCGCCGAGCTCATGCGCGAGGCATAGTTTGGCGCTTGATTGATCTTGTGCAATCGAGACGGCGATAGGCCATGGGCTATTTGCCGCAAAGATGCTCCGCGTGTAATTTGCCCGAGGCGTGGGCCGATAGCGTATCATTATCTCTTGCTTGTTTGCACTGCTCAGGGAGGGGCCGCGCATGGCGCAGGAACACGATCTGTTTGATGACATTATCGAGATCAGCAAGGGTTTCGACTTTCTTAAAAACCCGCTTGGCGGTGTGACCGATGCACTCGATCCGTCGGCGCCGCAGTGGAACCCTGCCGATTATAAGGAGCGTCCGCGCGGCAACACCATTCCGTGCCTGACCTGCAAAAACGAAAGGAGCGGCTGCACCGCGTGCATGGACGTGTGCCCGGTCAACGCTATCGAGGTCGAGGAAGACGCCATCGAGATTCTCGACTCCTGTCGCAAGTGCGGCCTGTGTGCCGCTGCCTGTCCGACCGAGGCAATCATCTCGCCGCGCTTGGCGCCCAAAAACCTGTATGACGATATCGTCTCTGCTGCTACGAGCCACGAGACCGCCTACGTTACCTGCACGCGTGCCCTTAAGCGCATGCCGCGCGAGAACGAGGTCGTCGTCGCCTGCGTGGGCGATATTACGGCAGAGACTTGGTTTTCGGTACTGGCCGACTATCCCAACGTGAGTGTGTACCTGCCGTTGGGCGTGTGCGATAAATGCCGCAACACCGGCGGTGAGGATATTCTGGGCGAGGCGATTGCGAAGGCCGAGGAGTGGTCCGGCACGGGTATGGGCCTGGAGGTCGACCCCAAGAGCCTCAAGTGCCATAAGCGCCGCGAGTACGAGCGCAAGGAGTACATGGAAAAGATCGCCCGCACCACGGGCCTGACGGTGACCAAGCTCAATCCGGCGACGGCGGCGCTGGCCTCGGTGACGCAAAAGCTCAAGGCCCACCGCCATCAGATTACCCAGCTGGAGCGCACGCTCAACACCATGTGCGGCACCACGACGACCAAGCGTCGCCGTTCGCTCACGCACGGGCGCCAACTGGTGCTCTCGACGTTGCAAAACCACCCCGAGCTTGCCCAGAACATGCAGGTGAGTACGCCGGAGTGCGATTTTGACAAGTGTACGTCGTGCGGCGAGTGCGTCAACGTGTGCCCCACGTTTGCCTGCGATCTGGTGGGAAGCGGCCGCTTTGCGTTGGAGTCCACGTATTGTTTAGGCTGCGGCGCCTGTGTCAAGGTGTGCCCCGAGCATGCGCTCAAACTGGTTGAGTACGATGCGTCCAACTTGGTCGTCATCGATCCCGAAGCCGAGGAAAAGGCCGCCCAGAAGGCGAAGGCTCACGAAGAAGCTGAGAAGGTCAAGGCCGAAGCAAAGGCCAAGCTCGACAAGATGCTCGATCAGGTGGAGAAGCTCGCGGACTAGCCAGCGACCCCCAATCTCTGCTTCATTTGCGCCGCCGCGGTGTCCGGATTCGCCCGGATGCTGCGGCGGCGCTATACTTATGCAGTTTGAAGTACCTGTATCAAAAGGAGCTGTCGTGTCCCTTTCCATCGGTATCGTGGGCCTGCCCAACGTGGGCAAGTCGACGCTGTTCACCGCGCTTACCAAAAAGACCGGCCTTGCCGCCAACTACCCGTTTGCCACGATCGACCCCAACGTGGGTATCGTCGACGTGCCCGATAGCCGCCTGCAAAAGCTCGCCGACATCGTCAACCCGGGTCGCATTGTGCCGGCGACGGTCGAGTTCGTCGACATCGCAGGTCTGGTGAAGGGCGCTAACGAGGGCGAGGGTCTGGGCAACCAGTTCCTGGCAAACATCCGCGAGACCGATGCCATCTGCGAGGTCGTGCGCTACTTTAAGGACCCCAACGTCATGCGTGAGGTGGGCCGCACGGGCGAGTTCGTCGATCCCGCCGGCGATGCCGACACCATCATGACCGAGCTCATCTTGGCCGACATGGGCACGCTTGAGAAGCAGCTGCCCAAGCTCGAGAAGGAGGCCAAGCGCGACAAGGAGCTCATGCCCAAGTTTGAGGTCGCCAAGCGCCTGCTTGCCTGGCTCAACGAGGGCAAGCGCGCCGCATCCATGGAGATGACCGACGAGGAGCGTGCCGCCGCCAAGGGCCTGTTCCTGCTCACTATGAAGCCCATTCTGTACGTGGCCAACGTGGACGAGGATATGCTCAACGAGGACCTGGCGCCCATCGATGGTGTTAAGCCGCTGCCCATCTGCGCCAAAATCGAGGCTGAGCTTTCCGAGCTCGATCCCGAGGATGCCGCCGACTACCTGGAGAGCCTGGGCTTGGAGCAGCCCGGCCTGGACGTGCTCGCGCAGGCGGCCTATAAGCTGCTCGGTCTGCAGTCGTTCTTTACGGCCGGCGAGATGGAGGTCAAGGCCTGGACGGTGCGTCAGGGTGCGACCGCCCCGCAGGCTGCCGGCGTCATCCACACCGACTTTGAGCGCGGCTTTATTAAGGCCGAGGTCATTGGCTATGACGACTACATCGAGCTCGGCGGCGAGCAGGGCGCCAAGGCCGCCGGCAAGCTGCGTATTGAGGGCAAGGACTATGTCATGGCCGATGGCGACGTTGTGCACTTCCGCTTTAACGTGTAAGGACGACGCACATGTTTAAATATGGCAAAAAAGCCGGCTATATGGGTATTGCGCTGCTCGTGCTTGCGGTGATTCCGCTGGTGGTCGCAGCGTGTGTTATCCCCAACATTGGTCCCGAGGTGGCAACAAAGTTTAATGCCGCCGGCGAGGCGACGCGCTGGGGCAAGAGCTACGAGTTGCTGGCACTGCCGGTGCTCAACCTGCTGCTGAGCGTGGCGACATACTTTACGGCGGGACGTCAAGCTAAAAACAATGATGACTCCGCCGCCATGGCGCGCGTCGTGTGCGAGCGCTACCTGCGCAACGGTTGCATCACGGGTGTGTTCCTCAACGTGATCAACGTTTACTTTATGTACTCGGCGATTACCGGAACGGGCTTTGGCCTTGGTTTCTAGCTTGTTCTTTTAGGCAACGAGCCTGCACATATATTCAATGGCTGCTGCGAGGCCGCCGCTCGATCGTGGTTTAAAGACCATGTCGGCGGCGGCCTCGTTTTCGTATCCGGTGCCGCGAAGGGCGAGTGCGATACCGGCTTCTAAAAGGAGCGGCAGGCCGCGCTGACTGGTTGCGATTACGGCAGCCTGATTGAGCGAGCAGCTGTGCGCTTGGCATTGAATGGCAAGTTCACCTTGCGCCGGGCAAGGGACCAGAACGGCGACGACGCGACTTGATAGCAATGCAAATGCTGTGCGCTCATCGGGCGAAAGGCATTCGGCTTCAACGACGACAAGCTTGGGCGGTGCGCTGTTTGTGCGAAGCGTGGCTCGGTACGTGCGGACCGAAGAACCCGGCATAGAAAACTCCTGTGTATTCGGCAAAACGTAAACTATAGTTTACGTTTATGTTCGGCTCCATTTCAAACTCGTCTGCATGGACGAACGTGCGAAACAGATTCTTGGCAGGCGGGTCGAAGAGACGCGCAGGAACCTTGGTATCTCCAAGGTTGATTTTTGTGTGGCGACAGGAATCAGCCGACCCTACCTCGACCGAATCGAAGATGGGACGGCAAATTTCACGCTCAAGGTTCTATTTAAAATCGCGCCCGCGCTCGGCATGACGGTGTCAGAGCTTCTCGAGGGTATCGAATAGGGCGTTCCCCCGCTGCTATTTGACGCTCTTTGGGCGGGTCCCCCTGGTTGCGATGTGCAAAATCGCGAGTATTCAGCACCAGTTCGGCTGTAGACGGTAGCTTGAGCGGCTGGTTTTGCCTTTTTGGTAGTA
>DBFCNY010000259.1:0-6158 GCA_048298285.1 Collinsella sp. | reverse complement strand
GTCCTCGAGTGCCTCGCCCACGATCTTGGAGGCGACGGCAACGGACAGGTCGGCGATGGAGCTCGCGGCACCGGCGTAGATGGACTTGCGCTCGTCCTCGACGGTCGTATGGGCCTTGGCGATGATCTCCTCGGCCTCCTTGTGAGCAGCCTCGATGATACGGGCACGCTCGGACTCGGCGTCCTTACGGGCCTCGAGAACGATGTCGGCAGCCTGACGACGGGCGTCGGTGACGATCGAGTCGGACTCAGCGCGCTTGGCGATAGCCTCCTGCTTGGTCTTCTCGGCCTCGTCGAGGCTCTCCTCGATCTTCTTGCCGCGCTCCTCCATGGTTTTCATGATGCCCGGCAGGGCGACCTTGGCCAGCACGATCCAGATAATCAGGAAGGCGATAAGCGCCGGGATGAACTCCGCCATCTTAGGGATGAGGATGTCCGCACCGGCGGCGCCGTCCTCGGCGAACGCGGAAACCGGCATGAGCAGCGCGGCCGCGGACGCGGAGAGTGCGATCGCGCTCTTCTGGGATGAAAGATTCATACTTGACGCTCCGTGCTATTTAACGATCAGCGCGACAACGAAGCCGATCAGAGCCAGAGCCTCGCCGAAAGCGGAGCCCATGATGAAGACGGTGAACACGCGGCCCTGGACCTCAGGCTGACGGGCCATAGCACCCGTAGCACCCAGAGCAGACAGGCCGATAGCAAGACCAGCGCCGATAACACCGAGACCGTAACCGATAACTCCCACGATTCCTCCTTTGTCGTGCGTGTCTTATTTCACGCAGGATAACCTTTTTATAACTGCCGGGCTCCATGGGTACGGGCACCGGCGGTTTAACGAATTACCTTACCTTTAAGGCGCGAACGGAAGACTACTCCTCCTCCGCGACCTCCTCTGCCTCGGAGACATACACGGCGGTAAGGACCGTGAAGACGTAAGCCTGGATGGCGCCGACCACAAGCTCGATCGCATAGATCAGGATGAGGATGGCAAGCCAGGCTAGCGAAGGCAGGGCGCCGACGGCGTGGGCCGCGGAAACCTGCTGAAGCAGCGGCTGCATGAACATGCTCGCCATGATGGCGAACGAGCCCATGACCACGTGTCCTGCGAACATGTTGCAGAACAGACGGACGGCGAGCGTGATGAGGCGCAGGAAGGTCGAGAAAAGCTCGACGACCCACACGAGCACGTTCATCGGGAAGCTCACGCCCTGCGGGGCGAGGCTCTTGATGTAGCCGATCACGCCGTGAGCCTTGCATCCGTAGTAGATGAAGTACACAAAGGCGAAGATGGCGAGCGCGGCGGTGGAGCCGATTGCGCCGGTGCCGGGCTTCATTCCCGGGATCAGGCCGATCATGTTGTTGATCAGGATGAACAGGAAAAGCGAGCACAGGAACGGGAAGTGCTTCTTCCAGTTCTCACCCACGACACCCTTGCCGATATCGTTCTCGACGTACTCGATGATGTACTCGAAACCGTTGACGAAGAAGCCCTTGGGAACCAGGGTCTGCTTCTTCTTGAACACGGCCAGGACGATCAGGAGCACGATCGTGGAGACGATCAGCCAAAACGAGTACTGCGTGATGCCGCAGCTCAGATCGCCCACGACAGGGGTGGAGCTGAACTCGCTGACCAGATGATTAATCTCATCAGGCAGCTTTTCAAAAATTTCCACGACTTACCTTTCGACCTCATGAGGATCTCGCAGCGCCTTGGCGACGCGAACCGCGCAGGCGGCCATAAAGGCCACGAAGCCGATCGCCTCGCCCAGGAGGAACATGCGAAATGCCTCTCCGAACAACACAAACACAACCAAGGTAAAGACAAGCAACGCGATTGCCGAGACCGCGAGACTCACCATACCCTTGAGCATGTCCGCATTCTGCTTATCGTCAAGAACCGGCTTGAGCGTAAAGACAAAGGGAAGGAAGGCAATCGCGCCCGCGATGGCACCTGCAACGATAGCGAGCAGATCGGCTATCTGAAACACTGGCGTCCTCACTTTCCTTTTTAACGCTTCACAGAACAGTTCCCGCCAAACATTGGTGACTATTGTACGAGCCAATCGCTAAAGTACAACCGAAAAAGCATCGGTTAATACGCACCTGTTCGTTTTCTTAAGACCTTCTTTATGCCGCAGGTACGGTAATACGTTTTTCTCGAACCCTGCAGGGCAAAACGTCCGTTAACAGGAGTGCGCGCGGTCGCCTTTTGTTCGTCCGCGCGCACCGTTTCTTCGTATTTGCAGCCGCGGCCGTCTTAGCCCAGCGACTAGAGCGTGCCGTAGATGCGGTCGCCGGCGTCGCCGAGGCCGGGAACGATGTAGGCAGCCTCGTTGAGATGGTCGTCGATGGCGCAGGTATAGATATGCACATCAGGGTCCTTCTCGGTCAGCGACTTGAGGCCCTCGGGGGCCGCGACGATGCACAGCATGCGGATGTCCTTGACACCGCGGTCGCGCAGGTAGCTAATGGCCATCTCGGCCGAACCGCCCGTGGCGAGCATGGGGTCGACGACCAGGCAGATGCGCTGGTCGATATCCTTGGGCATCTTGCAGTAATACTCGTGCGGCTCGTGGGTGACCTCGTCGCGCTCCATGCCGATGTGGCCCACGCGAGCGGAGGGCACCAGGTCGAGGATGCCGTCGACCATGCCAAGGCCCGCACGCAGGATGGGCACGATGGCGAGTTTCTTGCCGGCGAGCTGTTTGAACGTGGCGGTAGTGATGGGGGTCTCGACCTCGACGTCTTCCATAGGCAGGTCGCGCATGGCCTCGTAGCCGTCAAAAAGTGCGAGTTCGCGCACGAGCTGACGGAACTGGTTGGTGCCGGTGTTTTTGTCGCGCAGAATCGACAGCTTGTGCTGGACGAGCGGGTGATCGACAAGCGTCACACGGGACGCATCGTAGGTGACGGTCATGGATTGATTGCCCCTTTCGTTGCGGCCACAAAACGGCCTTGCTGACAAGGCGCGCAGCAATGTTGCCGCCGCACGCCATGCATAAGTTTAGCGGTTTGTTGTATCGGGCCGCCCATCGCAGCCCTACTGTGCGGTACTGAGCGAGCGCTTGACTGCATCACGCCAGCCCGCAAGGTTTTGCTCGCGACGCTCGGCGGACATATGGGGAAGGAAGGTCCTAACGATCTGGGCATTTTGCTCCAGCTCTTCAAGGTCTTCCCAATAGCCGACGGCAAGACCCGCCAAGTACGCGGCACCGATTGCCGTGGTCTCCACCGTCTCGCATTGCAGCACGGGGATATCCAGCAGGTCGGCCTGAAATTGCATGATGAACTCGTTGCGCGAGGCACCGCCATCGACAGACAGGCGCTCGATCGAAAGCCCCACGTCCTGCTCCATGGCGCGCAGCACGTCGTAGCTCTGATATGCCATGGATTCGCAGGCGGCGCGCACGATGGTCGCACGGCTCGAGGCGCCGGTCAGACCGCACACGATACCGCGGGCATGCGGGTCCCACCAGGGAGCGCCCAAACCCGCAAAGGCGGGAACGAAGTAGCAGCCCTCGTTGTCGTTAATCGAAGCGGCGAGTTGTGCCGACTCGCTCACGCTCGAGATGATGCCCATGTTGTTACGAAGCCAGTTCATGGTGGAGCCGGCAGCAAAGATGGAGCCCTCGAGTGCATAGCTGATCTTCCCGTTCGCAGCGATACCGATGGTGGAGACCAGGCCGTTCTTGGATTCGACGATCTCGTCGCCGGTGTTCATGAGCATAAAGCAACCCGTGCCATAGGTGTTTTTGGTCTGGCCGGGACGGAAACAGCAGTGGCCGAACAGCGACGCCTGCTGGTCGCCCGCCACGCCCATGATGGGCGGCATATTGGTCATAATATCGCTCGCGACGCGGCCGTAGTCGCCCGAGCTCCAGCGAACCTCGGGCATCATGGAACGTGGAACGTCAAAGAGCGCCAGCAGGTCGTCGTCCCAAT
Source organism: Collinsella sp. (assembly GCA_048298285.1). Classification (GTDB taxonomy): domain Bacteria; phylum Actinomycetota; class Coriobacteriia; order Coriobacteriales; family Coriobacteriaceae; genus Collinsella. Next base: position 2,214 of record DBFCNY010000259.1, on the reverse strand, counting down.
CGAGCGTATGGATATTAAAGAGTGCCGTGCGGCTGGCATTGGTGTAGTCGGTGGCAAAGACCTGGCCGCCAGTGAGGTTGTAGATGAGCCAGGTGTCGATGGTGCCAAACATGAGGTCGCCCGCCGCCGCGCTCTCGCGTGCGCCGTCGACGTTGTCGAGAATCCACTGCACCTTGGAGGCCGAGAAATACGGGTCGAGCGTGAGTCCCGTGCGGGAGCGCACCAACTCCTCGCAACCCTGTTCAACCAACGCCTCGATTACCGACGCGGTACGGCGGCACTGCCATACGATGGCGTTATAGATCGGCTGACCGCTCACGCGGTCCCAGACCACCGTGGTCTCGCGCTGGTTGGAGATGCCGATGGCGGCAATGCGGTCGGAGTGGATACCGCTCTTAAACTGGACTTCCATCATGACGGCGATCTGGCTGGCAAGCACCGCCATGGGGTCTTGCTCTACCCAACCGGGACGCGGGAAGCTGGTTTTGACGCTGCGACGTGCCTGCGCGACGATGCATCCGTACTCGTCGACGATGGTCGCAAGTACCGAGGTGGTGCCGCAGTCGAGTGCCATAATGTAGGAACCGCCAAAGTTAAACGAGGCATCTTCCATGCCCAGGCTGCCCAGATTCAACGACATCGCTTACACCCTTCTATTGCATCGGGTCGGACAGGACCCGCTCGATCTCTGATGCGGGAAGTGCGCCTTGGCGCAGGATCTGGAGCCCGCCGTGCTGGAACGACACGATGGTCGAGGCGTCGCGACACGGGGTCTCACCGGCGTCGACGGCAACATCGACCCCCTCCAGGATGCGACCCTCGACGGCGGCAAAGCTTGCCGGCGAAGGCGCGCCGTGCGTGTTGGCGCTCGTGCAGGCAAGGGGACTGCCGCAGGCGCGGATGAGCGCTTGGACCACAGGCGAGGCCGACGCGCGAAGAGCCACCGTGTCGTCGGCGGCACGCATAAAGGTCGGCACGCAGGGGGCCGCCTTGACCACGATAGTCAGGGCTCCCGGCCAGCATCGTCGCGCGAGTACGCGAGCCTCTTCGGGGATATCCAAGCCATAGCGGTCGAGTGCTTCGGCATTATCAACCAGCCAGGCGACCGTTTGGGTGAGCTTGCGCTGCTTGAGGGTAAAGATGCGGCGGTAGCCGGTACCGAGCGCAGGGACCGCGACGCCATTGACGACAGCCTGCGGATCGCGCGGCCACGATGGGAATTCGCTTGTATCTTGGGGCACGGCGTCCGAGAAGGCGTTGACCGCCACGGCGACACCGTAGACGGTCTCGGTCGGGATCAAGGCCAGGCCGCCGCGGCCGAGCACCTCGGCCGTGCGCTCGACGGCGAGCCGATGCGGCTCGCGCGTTCCCTCGTATACCCGATAGACCGTCTGCATGTGTATGCCAGCCCCTTACGCTCTGGTGAAAGTTTGTTTACTGAGGGGCATTCTCGCACGAAACATTCAGCCTATTTGCCCAGAGCGCATGTTGGTTTGGTGAGCGGCTCTAGTAGTCGGTGAAAGTGAGGGGGTTATTGGACTGCGACGAACTTCTTTGGCCTGCCGGCGTGGCGTTCTTGGGCGGCGTAGCGCTCGATGCTGTCTATCGTTATCATCCGACGGCCGTCGACGAGTTCAACAACGAGTTTTCCGGCTTTGACCAGCGCGGTAATCCGCGGAGCGGAGACTTTGAGGTCCAGCGCTGCGTCTTTAAATGTTCGGCACGCCGCTTCCCGAGCGTCCTCGTGGTCGATTTCGACTGAAAGGGCCACGACCTCGGCCGAGCGTTCGTACCCTGCCGGAGTCAAACCGTTGTTGAGGTCGTCGGCCAAAAACGCCATCAGCGCCGCGGGGGCATGGGCAATCGCTTCTTCGCGCGTATCGCCATCGGCAAAGGCGCCGGGAATCTGCGGGAAGCTGGCGCAGTAACCGTCGTCTTCTTTTATGAGAACGCAGTCATAGGTAAATCGCTGCCTCATTTTGCCTCCAACTACCATCCAGCTTGGCGACGAATACTTGCCCACGTGCCCTTCTTTGGTCGATCACCACCAGAGCCGTTCACGGTGACAACACGATCGCCAGAAACATACTTAGCATGGCTACCGACTTGCGCGACCCTCACGAATCCATCGTGCTTGAGTAGGGCAATGATTTCCCGAAAGGTAGGAGGTTGCATGGGCCGACCACTTTCAGCCGTCCTAATTATAAACTATTT
>DBFCNY010000258.1:0-4866 GCA_048298285.1 Collinsella sp. | reverse complement strand
GCATGTTGCACATGGTGTCCTCGGGCGCGCACGCGGCCTCGGCAACAATCATGGCCTTCTCGCGCGTAACCTCGGCAACGCCAAGTTCCTTCATCGTGACCGGCAGGCCCAGCTCAATGCAGAAGCCCAAGACTTCCTCGAGCTTCTCGGTCGGGGCATCCTCGAGTACCAGCTGGACGATGGTGCCGAAGGCGACCTTCTCGCCGTGATACATGCTGTGGCACTCGGGCAGCATCGTCAGACCATTGTGGATGGCATGAGCAGCAGCAAGGCCCGAGCTCTCAAAGCCAATGCCCGAAAGCAGCGTATTGGCCTCGATGATGTGCTCGACGGCAGGCGTGAGCGCGCCCTTCTCCAGCGCGACCTTGGCCTTGACGCCATCGGCCATAAGCGTCTCGTAGCAGAGCTTGGCGAGCGCCAGACCGGCCATTCCACCCTTGCCGCCGGCGCAGGTGCCGCCGTCGGCATCGTGCGTCGCCTGAGCCTCGAAATAGGTTGCGAGCGCATCGCCCATACCGGAAACCGTCAGGCGCACCGGGCTCGCCGCGATAACCGTCGTATCCATAAGGACGATATTGGGGTTTGCCTTAAGGAAGAGGTATTTGTCGAACTGGCCGTCATCGGTATAGAGCACCGAAAGCGCCGAGCACGGTGCATCGGTCGAAGCAATGGTGGGGCAAATGATAACCGGGGACTCCAGGTAATAGGCGACGGCCTTCGCGGTGTCGAGGATCTTGCCGCCACCGACGCCGACGATGATGTCGCAACCGTTGTCGCGAGCGAGCGCAACCAGGCGATCGACCTCGCCCTTGGAGCACTCGCCGTTAAAGTCCTCAAACAGCAGCTCGGCCTTAGCCTCGGCAAAGCCGCCCTCGATCTTGGCACCGACGCGCTTCTTGCCCGAAGGCGTCACGATGACGAGGGCCTTAGCGCCGAGCGGCTCGACATAGGAGCCGAGCTTGGCGAGCTCGTCCGGACCCTGGATGTACTTGCTGGGGCTATTGAAAATTGCAGCCATAACTATCCCATTCTCTAAATAAGAAAGGGGCTCCGTACAGATACGTGCGGAGCCCCTCGTTACGATAACAAGAGTCGATTAGAAATCGATATCGGTGTCGTAGTAGCAGGCCTTGAGGATCTTCTCGAAGTCGGCAGCCTTGGTCTCACGCGGGTTCTCGGGCGTGCAGGCGTCCTGCTCGGCGTTCGCGGCGATCTCGGGCAGCTTGGCGAGGAACTCCTCCTCGGAAACCATCTGCGGGTTCTCGGCGTCGACCTTCACGCCACCATTCGCGTAATCCTTGATGGACTGCGGAATGTTGAGCTGGTCGTTGAGGTCGCGAATCTTCTGGACGAGTGCAGCGATGAGCTCCTCGTTGGTCTCGCCGGGAAGGTGCAGGATCTCCTTGGCCACGTAAGCGTAACGCTCGGCAGCACGGGGATCCTTGGAGTTCCACTGGATGACCTTGCCCAGGTACATGGCGTTAGCGGCACCGTGGATGATGTGGCCGTTCTCGAAGGCAGCACCGGTCTTGTGAGCCATGGAGTGAACGATGCCGAGCAGGCCCGAGGAGAAGGCGATACCGGCGATGCACTGAGCCTCGTGCATGTGCTGACGGGCCTCATGGTCGCCAGCATAGGACTTGGGCAGCCACTCGACGATCTCGCGGATGCCGTGCAGAGCATTGGCGTCGGTGAACATAGAGGCGCAGGTAGAAACGTAGGCCTCCATGCAGTGGGTCAGAGCATCCATGCCGGTGTGAGCGCACAGCTTGGCGGGCATGGTGTAGGTGAGCTCGGGGTCGACGATGGCGACATCAGGGGTGATGTTGAAGTCGGCCAGCGGGTACTTGATGCCCTTGGCGTAGTCGGTAATGACGGAGAAGGCAGTGACCTCGGTAGCGGTACCGGAGGTAGAGGAGATGGCGCAGAAGTGAGCCTTCTGACGCAGCTCGGGGAAGCTGAACGGCTGGATGATGTTGTCGAAGGACTCCTCGGGATACTCGTAGAAGACCCACATGGCCTTAGCGGCATCGATGGGCGAGCCGCCGCCGATGGCGATAATCCAGTCGGGCTCGAACTCGCGCATGGCCTCGGCGCCCTTCATGACCGTCTCGATGGACGGGTCGGACTCGACGCCCTCGAACAGCTTGACCTCCATGCCGGCCTCTTTGAGGTCGGCCTCAACGTCCTGCAGGAACCCGCCGCGGCGCATAGAGCTGCCGCCAGAAACGATGATGGCCTTCTTGCCCTTGAGGTTCTTCACCTCGTGGCGAGCGCCCTCACCAAAGTACAGATCGCGAGGATTGGTAAAACGTCCCATACTGTGCCTCCTAAACAAGCCCCTCTTAGACTTGTGTATATAACGGAGCACCCGATTGGCTCCGTTAGGACCGTTTTGCGCGTTGCCGGCGATGACAATGCGCGATGTCTAAACGTCTCAACGCTCAGACAAACACTATTTTACCGTTCTGCTTGGTCAGTTATTCACCTAAAGCCGCCAATGATGAAACGTTTTTTCTATCCCTGGAACCTCTTGCGTTGCGGTTATTGTCCCAAGCTGGGCAAACGTTTTATCAAGGTTGGCCATATGCCTCAGGCGGCATCGCGGCGCTCCAAAACGTATACCGTTCGCCGCCAAATATCGACCGTTTGCGGCACCGTGATACCACTCGGTCGTCCAAGGTGCCGACATTTGTGCGACATCCGTCTTCGTGGTGCAAAGGTGCAAGTCCAAGTGCGGCACCCCCGGTGTGCCACATGCGGGTAAACTAGAACCTTATATAGAGACATTTGAACCCTAACCGCAGCAAAGGAGGCCCCATGGCATTCGATCCCATTCAAGAGGATTGCCATCGCCTCGTTCTTGAGGCCTTGCGCCGCGACAATATCCCGCTCACCGACGGTGCCGCCGTAGAGCGTCTAATGGAACAATTCACCCGCAACCCCGCACCGCTCATCGTGCACGACCGCGACCGCGCCGGGCACCTCATTGCCAAGGTGGTCGAGGCTGTCGACTACCGCATCCCCTTTATCCCCGACGATGCCCAAGCTGAGCAAGAAGAAGCCGCGGCCGAGAACATGCTCCGCGAGGCAGCCGCGCTCGATCCGGCCAACTGGGATGCCCAGCGCATGCTGACGGCGCTCACCGCCGAATCCAACGAGGAATACGTGCAATATCTGGTGTCCAAGTGCGACGAGGTGGAGCACGATCTGGCGCTCAAGATTGCCTCGGCGCAGGACCCCTACGAGCGCGAGGCCGCAGGCGACCTGACCCGCCGTCCCTACCTGCGCTGGCTTGCCGCCTTGGCATCGCGCGCGCTCATTAGCGGCCGCTACCGCATGTCGCTCGAAGCCGCAAATCGCAGCTTGGACTTTGCGCCCAACGATCCTGCCGGCGTCCGCCACACCGCAATGCTCGCCATGGCAAAGCTCGAATACCCCGCTGAGGAGCTCAAGCGCTTTCGCTCTGCCCACTCCGTCCCCTATCTTGCCAACACGCCGCTGCGCCGTCGTCCCAAGGATGCGGAACGCAACTTGGACCCGTGGACGCTCATCGCGCTGATGAGCGCTGCCTGGCGCGAGCTGGATTACGAGGGCGCCGAACACTACCTGCGCATCCTTGCGCGCTCGTGCCCGCACGCAGCCGAGGCGCTCTACTTCCAAACCGAGTTTCCCGATGGCGTCTATGCCCGCGTCAACGTGGGCGTGGGCTCCACCGATGAGCTCGTCCTTGCCCTGTCCGAGGCGACGCCGGTGCTACAGGAGGGCCTGGGCGCGCCCGACAACGCCAGCTTTGCCGCCTGGGTCGCCACCAACGACATCGTGCGCTCCCAGATCGACGAGCGCATCCTGCGTGCAGCCGAGCAGGGGCTTCCATTTAAGGGAGGGGACCTCTAATGGATCCGAGCGTCTACATCCCCGCCTACTTGGAGCGCACCTATCTGGCGTCGCACCCCGAGCTCACCGATGCAGCACGCGAGCTTGTCCATAACGACATTAGTGCGAATCCCCAAAAGTATGCGCAGTCCGAGCATGCTCAGGCGCTGCTGTCCTACGCCGGTGTTCATCGCCACCTGCTCGACGAGCTCCATCGCATCGAGGACATGGGCAGCGACGAGGAATTTGAGCAGACGCGCAACCGCCTGTTCGACGATATGCGTGATGAACTGCTCAAGATCGTCCGCATCGATGCGCTGGCCGTCGATGCCCAGCTACTCGCCATCATCCTAGCGGACACGCCCGTCGACGCCTGCCTGGGCGACCTGATGAAGCTCGAGGCGACCACGGCCGATTACCTGCAGCAAAGTGTGCCCGGGTTCGATATGGAGGCCCCGCACTACTGGGCCAACAAAGTTTTGACGGACGGCGTGACGGCGGCAGAGCTCACCGTGAGCGAGCCGGCCCTTATCGGGTGGCTCCACACGCTCGAGGCCATCTCGCAGCTGTGCATGGCGAGCGCCCGCTACCGCGCTGCTGCCAACTACGCCCGCCGCGTCCTTAAAGCAGAAGGCTATCCCACTCGGGCCGCAGGCACCGTGTTGCTCGCCCTCGCCCGCTTGGAAGACCAAGACGGCTTTTTTGCCCTGGCGCATCAGCTCGAGGAACAGATGGGGGCAGACGCACTCGAAAACTCTCCTTGGTACCTGCTCGCCCGCACGATTCTGCTGTTCAAAACAAACAAGATGCGCCCGGCGACGCGCGCGCTGCGTGAGTTCGCTAACCGTTGCGAGGGTGGCGCGTTCTTCTTGCTGAACCCCATGTACCAGACGCCGTATCTTCCCTGCCGACCCGAGCCGCGCGACCCCTGGGACCTCTCGCACCAGGCAGTTTGGGAGGCCGACGGCATTATCTCGGACACCCCCGACT
>DBFCNY010000257.1:0-9498 GCA_048298285.1 Collinsella sp. | reverse complement strand
GCCTCAAGCAACACGCTTTGCTGACGTCAAATCTTGTCATTACAAACATGCACCTTAGCGCTTAAGACTCCAAAAAAGGGGCGGCCGAGATGGCCGTCCCCTCCCCAATATTAATCAGTGCGACAAAGGGGCCAACCCCTTGCCGCATCCTGCCGTTATTTTTGGCAGGCGTCTTTCCAATCTTCGCAGGCACGCTTCCAGCGAGAGCGCAAGTCGCGCTCGCGGTCGATGAACATGATGGCAAACGCGACAAACAGCAGCAAGCTCGCCACGACGATGGCGTGCAGGCCCATGCGCTCAATACACCAGTTGCCCAACACGGCGCCAAACACAAAGGTAAAGATCACGCCAAAGTACAGCAGGCCGTTTTCCAAAAAGCCGCGCCTGTGGGTGATGATGTAGTCGTCCACGTTTTGCAGCGCATTGCGCAAGTTACCGATGCACATGGTCGTGGCGATGCCGTGACCATGTATCTTGCGGAAGCTCTCGACCTGCATGCCGCAGGCAAACGAGGTGAGGCAGTTGGCGAGCAGGTTGAAATTGCCGCCCGGGATAAAGCTCACGCCCAGCAAGATGACGGCTTCAAAGAACACCGTCACCTGACGCCAGTGGATCACGCTGCCAAACCGCTCGTGTACCAGATCGGCAAGCATAATACCCACGGCAAACGACACCACTGGGAAGAAGTAGCGCCCCGCAAGTGCCCAGTTGCCCTCCGAGATGCTCACGCCCACGAGCAGGATGTTGCCTGTCTGCGCGTTGGCGAAAACATGGTCGCGCCCAATGTACGAATAAACGTCCATAAAGCCACCGGCGAGCGCCAAGATGATGCCCAGCTCAATAGACTCCGATATCTGTTTGGCACGCTGCATCGTCGTGCATCCTCCTTGTTGACGACTCTCTCGTGCGTTGGCGGAAACATAGCCGCCGTTCATACTGTAACCCATTGACAACATGGCGTGCGCGCGAGACGGCCCCTTCGACACAGGGATACACAGTCTGGAAACAAACGACACCCGCATCGACACGCCGATCCGCCGGCTCGTGTACTCCACCAGTCTTTTTAGCCCCGTCCCAAAAAGACTGGTTACAATTACGTGCAGCATACAAACACCGGGAGGGATCGTGGCAAAAAAGCCTCAGCACGCTCAGAACAACCAGCGCAGTCAGCAGGGCAAACAGGGCCAGCAGCAAAAGCGCGGCGGTAAGGCGCAGGGTGGGCACACCACGCATACCCCAGCAGCGCCCACACGCCCCTGGCGCCCGGGCCGCGATAAGTTCCTCCCCGTCAGCCGCGCCGACATGGATGCGCGCGGCTGGGACCAGTGCGACTTTGTCTACATCTGCGGCGACGCCTACGTGGACCACCCTAGCTTTGGTATGGCCATCATCAGCCGCGTACTCGACGCGCACGGCTACAAGGTGGGCATTATCTGCCAGCCCGACTGGACCGATCCCGCCAGCATCAGCGTGCTCGGCGAGCCGCGCCTGGGCTTTTTGGTCAGCGCCGGCAACATGGACTCCATGGTCAACCACTATTCGGTGACCAAGCACCGCCGCCACACCGATGCCTATACCCCCGGTGGCGAGGAGGGGCGCCGTCCCAACCGAGCCGTCACGGTCTACGGCAACCTTATCCGTCAGACGTTTAAGGATGCCCCCATCATCATCGGCGGCATCGAGGCAAGCCTGCGCCGCCTGGCCCACTACGACTACTGGCAGGACAAGCTCAAGCGCTCGGTACTGCTCGACTCGGGCGCCGACATTCTCATCTACGGCATGGGCGAGCACGCGATTGTCGAAATTGCCGACGCGCTCGACGCGGGACTGCCTGTCGATCAGATCACCTATATCAACGGCACCGTCTACCGCACGAGCTCGCTCGACGAGGTCTACGACTACGACCTGCTGCCCAGCTGGGACGACCTTGCCGCCGACAAGCTCAACTACGCGCGCAGCTTTAACGTGCAGCAGCAGAATATGGACCCCATCACCGGGCATCGCCTGGTAGAGCCCTACCCCAACAGCGTCTATGTGGTGCAGAACCCGCCGTCGGCGACACTCACCACCGACGAGATGGACGAGGTGGCCGAACTCCCCTACGCACGCGATTGGCATCCCGATTACGACGCGGCGGGCGGCGTGCCGGCCTTTGCCGAGATCAAGTTTTCCATTAGCTCCAACCGCGGCTGTTTTGGCGAGTGCTCGTTTTGCGCCCTCACCTTCCACCAAGGCCGCGTGCTGCAGATGCGCAGCCACGACTCGATCATGCGCGAGGCCGAGCTGCTCACGCACGACCCCGAGTTTAAGGGCTACATCAACGACGTAGGAGGGCCGACGGCCAACTTTAGCCGTCCCGCCTGCGACAAGCAGCTCAAGCACGGCGTGTGCAAGAACAAGCGCTGCCTGTGGCCGAGTGTATGCAAGAACATGGTGGTCGACGAGAGCGGCTACACACAGCTGTTGCGCGACCTGCGCCAGCTGCCGGGCGTCAAAAAGGTCTTCGTGCGTAGCGGCATCCGCTTCGACTACACCATGGCCGATGCCTCGGACGAGTTTTTGCGCGAGCTGCTAGAGCACCATGTCTCGGGCCAGCTACGCGTAGCACCCGAGCACGTGAGCGACGCGGTGCTGTCCGTGATGGGCAAGCCGAGCCGCGCCGTCTACGATGCGTTCTGCCGTAAATTTGAACGTTTGAACCGCGAATACGAACTCAAGCAGTACGTGGTGCCGTATCTGATCTCGAGCCACCCCGGCTCGACCATGAAGGAAGCCGTGGACCTTGCCGAAGCCGTGCGCGACATGGGCTACATGCCCGAGCAGGTGCAGGACTTCTACCCCACGCCGTCCACCATGTCGACCTGCATGTACTACACCGGCGTAGATCCGCGTACCATGCAGCCGATCTATGTGGCGCGCGACCCGCATGAGAAGGCCATGCAACGCGCGCTCATCCAGTATCGCAAGCCCGAGAACTACAAGCTGGTGCGCGAGGCGCTGGAAAAGGCCGGGCGTCGTGACCTGATCGGCTACACCAAGCATTGTCTGATTCGCCCCGTGCCGCCACGCCCGGGCGAGACATCTGCTGGCGGTGGGCATGGCACCGGCAAGAAGGGCGGTAAGGCCCACGGTGGCGCCGCCGGCAAGGGACCCAAAGGCAGCAAGGGCCACGGCGGCATGTCGCGTGCGCAGAACACCGCAGGCCGCAACCGCGCGGCCCAGGGGCGTCAGGGCGCCAACGGCGGCGGCAGGCGCAACTAGGGCAGTGGTGCGCTCGCTGCGTCCATCCCACACGCGTGGCGCAGCGAGCGCATTGCCTCAACGAGGATGGCACCGGCGATAGCGACCGTAATTGCCACGCCGAACGGCGTGTTCACAAACCAGAGCAACGTCATGAGATACGACCCGGCATTAAAGGCAAAGTGCAGCAGGATCGTGTAGCAAAGCTTTCCGGTCGTCACGAGCACCCAACCAAAAATGAGGCCGGCAGCGCCCGCATAGCAACCCTGCACCCAGTTCATGTGCATAAAGCCGAAGATCGCCGCCTGCAGCACAATCGCCGCGGCGATACCCCAGTTACTCGGGGCCGCCCAGGGCACCATGGCGCCGTCTTGCGGTCGCACGAGACGTCGGCGCTTCCAAAGTGGGCGGCACTGCGGGTTAAACGCTCGGAGCGAAAACTCAAAAATAATGCCGCGCACCAGCAACTCCTCGCAAAACGGAGCGCCGAGCACCGTGGTCAGGACAGCAAGAAGGCTGGTATCGCCCATGCCCGTTTCCTCGACGAGCTCGCTATAGTCTGCCGAGACCTCGGGCAACAGCGACAGCACGGCGTCGGTCACGTAGCCAACGACCACCTGCAGGGCCAAGCCGATCACGATAACGCAGGCAATGCGCTTCCACGCGCTACGCAATCCCCCGCCAAGTGGACGCTCACCTTGCCAGCGCGCGATAAACGACCGCGGCCACAAATAACGCCACCACAGCAGCGCCATCAAAAACGATGCCGTCTGAGCGGCAGCCTGGAACCATTGGATATCGAGATTGTCGATCGGATAGCCCGTCAGCACCGACACGGCATCGAGAACTGAAAACAGAACCACGCTCAGGGCTATATCGGCAGCGACAACGCCAAAACAGGCAAGCGCCCACGCCATCGCATTGAGCATGCCAACCTCCTCAAAACCCGGCACTTAGGGACGTTCCTTAACTGCCGGCAGAAAAGGAACGTCCCCAAGTGCCGGCAGTTTGGGACAGTCATTGTTGATGAGAATCGGGCGCAGCGCCAAAAGCCCCGCTCGGCGAGATGTCGAACGGAAAGGTGCCGCAGCGATTGAAGGCGGCGATGAACATGCGGATGGCGTTGGACGGCGTGGTGCCCACGAGCTGGGTTGCCGCCGCGAAGGCCGCCTTTTCCTCGGGCAAGACCTTCGCGACAACCGGGGTCATGTGTTCTGCCATGGCGCTTCCTTTTTGAAACGACGGTGGTGCGAATGGATGCGGGCCACGCGGCTGGGCGACGGGCTGTGAAGGCAACCCGATTGGCCCGCATCTGGAGTTTGTTCTACGGCGTTGGTATTACTTGGTATTCCTAAGTATTACCCCGCAGATAGAATACCATACCCGACCCCATGGGGACGGAGAAAAAACGGATCATTTTGTTGCTGAGTAAGTATTTACAGCGTGATGATGTCCGAGATATTGAGGGCCTGAGCGTCGACGGCATCGTGTGTAGCAAGCAACAGCATGCGGCCGTCGAGCAAGTCGAGCACGATCTCGGCGCATGCGTCGCGCGCAGCGGTATCTAGGCCGGTAAAGGGCTCGTCCAGAATCACTGCGCCGCCCGGACACAGCAGGGCTCGGGCAATCTCGACACGACGGCGCTGTCCACCCGAAAGCTCGGCCACGCGGGCATGCACATCGACCCCCGGCACCAGCAGGCGCAACAGGGCCGCGGCACTCGAGGCGTCCACGCGCGCGTCGGCGCACACCAGCACGTTATCCAAAGCCGAGGCGCCCTCTACCAGGCGCACATCCTGAAACACCATGGAGCACGGCGCGCACTCCCCCGCCGCCAGCGCAAGCAGCGTCGACTTGCCCACGCCCGAGGTGCCCATCACACAGATACGCCCACCCGCAGGCACGTTGAGCACCAGCCCGTCGAGCGCCGGCGCCCAGGGCGCACGATCGCCCACGGCAAGCGCAAGCTCCGCCGCAGCGCCGGCGCCAGCAGGGTCGCCCGAACGCCTGCGAGTACCACGCCCATGTGCCCACACGGCAGCACGCCACGCCGCGGGCCCCGAAGCCCGCAGCAACCACACCAGCACACGCTCGCATGCCCGCGATGCCGCCACGACCAACACGGTCCAAGCCAGCAGGTCAGCCGTCTCGATGAGCAGCTTCGCCTGATAGATGCGCTCGCCCACGGTGCCCGTCGCCATGCCGATCAGCTCCGCCGCCACGCCGGCCTTCCAGCTCATGCCAATCACGGCGCGGGCGCACGAAAGCACAAACGGCAGGTCTTCGCGCCAGGTGTGGGCACAAAATAGTCGCCAACCCCGCACGCCATGCAGACGAAACATCTGCTCCAGCGGCTTATCCGCTTGCATCAAACCCTCGACCAGCGAAAAATACACGCCCGGAAGCGCCATCAAAAAGACCGCCGCAATGCTCACGCGCGCCGACCCCAGCCAAATGAGCAGCAGGACCACCACGCAGGCAACCGGCGTCGCCTTAACAAACGAAAGCGCCGGAGCCACCAAGCGGACAAACGCCTGCGAGCGCGACGAAATTCCGGCCAGCAAACCACCGCACACCGCGGCAAGCGCCAAACCGCCTAGAATCCGCGCACCCGAGCCCGCCAGAATCGCCCACGTGCCGGCATCGCATACCAGCCGCAGCAACGCCACCACAACAGCACCCGGACCCGGCAAAATCAGCGGCTGTGCCACCAGCGCCGCCGCGAAGACCCACACGGCAAGCCAAAAGGCGGCGACGGCACCTGCTGCCGCCACCGCCTTCATACGCTCTGTCATTTGTCGAGCAAACACACGCACGGGCTACTCCATGTAGTAGAAATCGTCAGCCGGAAGTTTACCACCCACGGCGCTCGCGTCCGCGTCGGCCAGCACCTGCAGATACCCACAAAGTGCCGCCTTCATATCCTTGCCCGTCTGGCACACAAGCATGCACCCGGGAATCGCCTTCTCGGCAATCTTGGCGTTGTCCACGATGCCAGCATCGACCACGGCCTGCGCCCAGTCTGCCGGCGCCGCATTGACGGCCTTAACGCTCGCCGCATGGCAGCGCAAGAATTCCGCCACGGCCTCGGGATGCTCCTCGGCAAAGGCACGGCGCACCACGGTTACGCCCGTCAGCAAACGGGAGCCCGTGTCGCCCGCCAGCTCATCCCACACATCGGTCAGGCTTACCGGCGCCGACAGCTTGCCTCCGCTCTTTGCAATGGCAGCGGTCTTGAAGGGCTCGGGCAGCACGCCCACAGCAGACGGATCGGCAAGCAGCGCCGAGAGCACCTCGGTGGGCTCGCTCTTAAACTCAAGCGCCACCTGACCGGTCAGGCCCGCGCGCTCCAGCAGATAGTTCATGACGTACTCCGGTGTGGTGCCCTTGCCCGTCATGTAGACGGTACGACCCGCCAGGTCACCAAACGAAGTCACGTCCGCGTCGCCCGTCACCACGCTCAGCACGCCAAGCGTATTGATATCAATGACCTGTACCGCACCCTCGGTCTTGTTGTAGAGAACGCTCGCCACGTTGGCGGGTACCAAGGCAATGTCGACATCGCCCTGAATCACCTTGGGCACGATCTCGTCGGCGGCAGTGTTGATCGCAAAGTCGAACTCATTGTCTGTCTCGCCATCGGCTGCCCGGTCCATAAACTGCACCAGACCGATCGACGTCGGACCCTTGAGCGAGGCGACGTGCACCTCGACCGGCTCTGCGGCAGCACCGGCGCCGTCCGTGGCAACCGAGCCCGCGGCGGACCCGGCACCGGCAGCCCCGCCGCCACAGCCCGCGAGCGCAAGTGACAGGGCGCCCGCGGCGAGCGCCGAGGCAAACCCCCGGCGCGACATCTCAACATCAAACGCGCGCATCGCTAGCATGTCCCCTCGTTAGGCATCGACCAGGCATGATGGTCGGTATGCAGCAACTCCTCGGCCAGCGGCGAGAGCGGCGCGCCCAAAAACTCGCGGTAGCACGCCTGGACATCGGGATTCTCGTGCGAGAAACGAATGTCCGTCTTCGCATCCAGGCTCCACAGCACCTGGCCACGCTCAGCCGCCAGCTCGCAGCCGTCGTGGATGGGCTGACCGCCGCCACCGACGCAGCCGCCCGGGCACGCCATGACCTCAACAAAGTCATATCTCACACGGCCGTCGCGAATCGCGTCGAGCAGACGGGCGGCGTTGCCCAGCCCGTGCGCCACGGCGACGCGCACCTTGGTACCGTCGATATCGGCCACGGCCTCCTTCCAGCCCTCGAGTCCGCGCACGTCAGTGAAGAAGTCGGCATCCGGGTTCTTGCCCGTCACCAGGTAATATGCCGAGCGCACGGCGGCCTCCATCACGCCGCCCGTGGCGCCAAAGATCACACCCGCGCCCGTGCCAAAGCCCAACGGCGTATCGAGCGGCTCCTCGACCAGCGTGTCAACGCTCACGTGGCTCGCGCGGATCATGCGCACCATCTCGCGCACCGTCAGCGCAACGTCCACGTCGGGCGCGCCGCCCTCGCCCATCATGCTCGGCAGCGCACACTCGGCCTTCTTGGCCGTGCATGGCATAACGGACACCACGAACAGACGCTCGGGCTCCACGCCCAGCACCTTGGCGTAGTAGGTCTTGGCGATAGCGCCGAACATCTGCTGCGGCGACTTTGACGTGGACAGGCTGTCGACAAACTCGGGGTAACGTGCCTTCACAAAGCGCACCCAGCCCGGGCAGCAGCTCGTAAACATGGGCCAGCCGCGGCTGTCGCCCTCACCCTTAGCGGCGGCGCCCAGGCGCTCGAGCAGCTCGGAGCCCTCCTCCATAATGGTGAGGTCGGCCGAGAAATCGGTATCGAACACATACTCAAAGCCTACGCGGCGCAGCGCGCAAGCCAGACGCTCGACGGTTGCCTCCTCGCGCGGAATGCCGAGCTCCTCGCCCCAAGCACTACGCACGGCCGGCGCGATCTGCACCAGCACGATCTTGTCGGGATTAGCGAGCGCGTCAAACACGGTCTCGGTGTCGTCGCGCTCGCGCAGCGCGCCCGTCGGGCAATGCGTGATGCACTGGCCGCACGCGACGCAATCGGTCTTGCCGATCGGCACGCGCCCGCGGGTGCCCACGGCGGTATGCGTGGCGCGGTTGGTCAGGTCCCAAATCCCTAGGCCCTGTACGCTCTCGCACACCTTGATGCAGCGCATGCATTTAATGCACTTGTCGTTTTCGCGGATGATGGGGAAATCGAAATCCCAGCCCTCGCCCGCCAAATGCCTTTGATACGGCAGATAGAAAATGCCCAGGTCGTTGGCAATGGTCTGCAGGTTGCAGTTACCGCTGCGCACACAGCTCGTGCAGCGTGAATCGTGCTGCGAAAGCAGCAGCTGCACGTTGGTGCGGCGCGCCTCGCGGGCCTTGGGGCTGTTGGTGTGGACCACCATGCCATCGAGCACGTAGTTGTTGCAGGCGGCAACCAGCTGGTCGCAGCCCTCAACCTCGACCACGCACACGCGGCAGCCGCCGATCTCGTTCAGATCGCGCAGGTAGCACAGGGTGGGAATCTGGATGCCGACGGACTTGGCCGCGTCCAGGATCGTGGTGTGCTCGGGCACCACGACCTCGCAATTATCGATAGTGAGCTTGACCATATTGAGTGCTCCGCTTTCGGTGTTATCGCTGACAGTGGGGTTGTTGAGCTCTACCATTCCAGGTTCCTCCCTCCGCGGAACGCGCCAAAACCAAAGTGGTCGCAACGCAGGCAGCGGCTTGCCTCCTGGCGCGCCTCCTCCTCGGTAAGGCCCTGCTCGACCAGATTCCAATCGTGAATACGCTCGCCGGCCTCGCGCTCACCCAGCTCGCAGCGGCCGCACTCGTGCTTGCCCTTAAACTGAACGGTCGGCAGCTCCACGTCGAGCTTGATCTTGTGGTCGAAGCCCAGATAGCGGTCGATGTTTGCCGAAGCCACGCGGCCGGCGTTGATGGCACGGATGACGGTGGCGGGGCCGGTCTGGCAGTCGCCGCCGCTAAAGAGGCCATCGAAGTTGGGCACGGCACCGTCCGAGTCGGTGACCACGCAACCCCACTTGCAGGCGATGCCCATGTCCTCAAACGGCTTGGAATCGATGTCCTGGCCAATGGCGACAAACACGCGCTCGCAGGGGATGACGCGCTCGGGCGTAGCGGCGGCACGCGGAGCCGGACGACCGCGGCGGGGCTCGCCGATAATCTGCGGTTGCACGCGCAGGCCGCTCACGCGACCATCTTCGCCCGTCTC
>DBFCNY010000256.1:0-3411 GCA_048298285.1 Collinsella sp. | reverse complement strand
GCCGAATCGCACTCAAACGAGAGCACATCGGTGGTGCGGTCGATACCGCGCCACTCGTGGTTGAGCTCGTGCATCTCGTCCTCGTCGACATACGAAAGGGAAATCTCGACTTCACGTTCAACGCCCTCGGCGGCAAGCACAACCTCGCAGATGTGCTCCACCTCCTGCGCGTCGAGCAGCGTATCGAGCTCGGCATCGTTGCTGATCAATACACTCAACGGGACTCCTTCCGGTCGCGCGGGCGCTGCTCGCGCACGTCATCATAAGCTTCATATGCCTCGACGATACGACCCACCAGGGCATGGCGCACCACGTCGGCACGCTCGAGGTGAGAAAATGCGACATCGTCGACACGGCCCAAAATCTGCTCAACGTCGGCAAGACCGCCACGACGACCCACCAGGTCGCGCTGGCTCAGGTCGCCGGTAATCACGAACTTGGAGTTGAACCCAAGGCGTGTCAGGAACATCTTCATCTGCTCGGGCGTGGTATTTTGCGCCTCGTCGAGCACCACGAAGGCATCACTCAGCGTGCGGCCGCGCATGTAGGCAAGCGGGGCAATCTCGATCACGCCGCGCTCCATAAGCTCATCAGTGCGCTCGCGATCCATCATGTCAAAAAGGGCGTCATAGAGCGGACGCATGTAGGGATCGATCTTTTCCTCGAGGGTGCCGGGCAAAAAGCCCAGATTCTCCCCCGCCTCGACAACCGGACGCGTCAAGATCAGACGGCCCACCTCGTGACGCTTGAGCGCGGCAACGGCGAGCGCCATAGCCAGATAGGTCTTACCAGTACCGGCAGGACCCAAGCCAAACGTGATGGTATGCGAGCGGATGGCATCCACATAGCGCTTTTGCCCGAGCGTCTTGGGGCGAATGACGCGGCCGCGATACGAAAGCAGCACGTCATCGCGAAGCGACGTAGCCTCGTGCTCACCGTCGCGCAAGACGGCCAGGCAGCGAGAGACATCGTCGGCAGACAGCGTGCGCCCGGCGGCCGCCTCGCGAAAAGCGTGCTCGAAAAAGCGCGCCACGAGTTCGACCTCGTCCGGGTCGCCGCTCACGGCGATGCTATCGCCACGGGCGACCACGTGAGCGCGAACCAAGCTCTCGAGCGCGCGAAGGACGCCGTCGCCGGCGCCCAAAACGCACGAGGGATCAATTCCCTCGGGAACGGTAAGTCTAATCTTCGAGGCTTCCATGAACCTCCCTGCGTGCATGGACCAAGCCGGAATCATCGACTCCGATGATAGCAACATCGAGCAGGCACGGGGCTGTAAGTCCACAGGTATCGTCAAGACGGGCATGATGGAACGAGCCGAGCGTCAGGTTGTCACCATACTCGAGCACGGCACGCTCGACCGTGCCCACGCGACGACGAGCGTCGGCAATAGCGAGCTCCTGTGCGGCGGCCCGCATACGGCGGCTGCGCTCGGCCATAACCTCGGGTGGCACCTGGTCGGGCATGTCGGCAGCAAGGGTACCGGGACGCTTGCTGTAGCGGAACACGTGCATACGCGAGAAACCCACACGGCGGCACAGCGCCAGCGACTCCTCGAATTCCTCGTCCGTCTCACCAGGAAAACCGACGATGACATCGCACGAAAGGGACGCCTGGGACAAGTTGGCGCGAATCATACGCACCGTGTCCTCAAAGGCCTCGGCGCTATAGGGACGGCCCATGCGATGCAGGGTCGCCGTGCAGCCGGACTGCACGGGCAGGTGCAAAAACGGGGCGATACGCTGCGGGTAGCGCGCCATAACCTTAAGCAGGCGCTCGGAGATATCCATGGGCTCGACCGAGGAAATGCGCACATGCGGAATAGACGTGCGCTCCATGATGGCCTCGAGCAGCTCATCGATTTCGACGTGCTCGTCGGTCGCGCTCTTGCCATCGTAGGCACCCAGGTTCACACCGGTCAGCACCACCTCGGGCACGCCGGCCTCCTGGGCCTCGCGAACTTGCTCGAGCACGGACTCGACGGGCACGGAGCGCTCGGGGCCGCGCGCCTTCCACACAATGCAATAGGTGCAGCGATGGTTGCAGCCGTCCTGAATCTTCACGCCCAGGCGAGAGCGACCGAGCGCATCGACCACCTCACCATCGCTGCAGGCGGGAACACTATCGGACTCAACGCCCAGCACCTCGCAGACACGATCGGCGACATCTATCTTGGACGGCTCGGCAATCACGCGATCCGAAAGCTCCGACAGCTCCTCGGGATGCAAATTGACCACGCATCCGGTCACGAGCACATAGGGCTCGTTTGGATGGGCCAGCGCATGACGGACGGCCTTACGGGTCTTGGCCTCGGCCTCGCCCGTAACGGCACAAGTGTTAATGACGATCAGATCGGCATCCTGGGGCTCCACAATAGCAAAGCCCAGGCGCATAAGATCGGCAGTGATACGGTCAGACTCAACCCGGTTGACACGGCAGCCGAGGTTGACGACGGAAATATGGGGTGCGAGCACGCGGGCTCCTTAATCGAGGATATCGTCGAGGGCACTCTTGATACGGTCGGTCACCGACTTCTTACCAGAAGCGACGTCATCGCCCATCTCATCGGCAAAAGCACGGAGCAGCACGCGCTGCTTATTGGAAAGATTGGTGGGAACGACCACGCGCAGTTGCACGATCAGGCGGCCACGCGAACCGCCACCGCCAATGCGCGGCATGCCGTAATTATTGACGCTCACGGTGTCGCCGTACTGGGCGCCGGCGGGAACCGTCACCTTAACGACCTCGTCGGGCATAATGCCCTCGACCTCAATCTCGCAGCCGAGCGCAGCCTGCGCAATCGAGATATCGCTCACCAGGTACAGGTCATCACCGTTGCGCTTAAAGCGCTCATGGTCGGCGACGCGCACGTTGACAATCAGGTCGCCCGAAGGCTCGCCGCGAAGGCCGGCCTCGCCAAAGCCGCTCACACGAAGCTGGCGACCGGTCGAAACGCCGGCGGGAATATCGATGTCGATCTTTTCGTGCGAAGGCGTGCGGCCTTGACCGTCGCAGGTCTCGCAGGGATGATCGATAACCGTGCCCTCGCCATGGCAGTCGGGGCAAGGCGAGGAAGACTGAACCTGGCCCAAAAACGATCGCTGAACCGTCGTGACGTAGCCCGTACCGTGGCAGCGGCCGCACTGCTTTTCCTGTGCGCCCTCTGCCCTACCGGTGCCATTGCAGTCCTCGCAAGGAGCAAGGCGGTCATAGCTGATTGTCTTTTTGCAGCCGAGCGCCGCCTCCTCGAGCGTCACCGAAAGCGAGATGGCCATATCACGTCCGCGACGACGCTCACGACGGCTGCGGGCGCCACCGCCGGCACCGCCGCCAAAGAACGACGAGAACAAGTCGTCCATGCCCATGCCAGCAAAGATATCGTTGATATCGACGTAGCCGGAGCCACCGGGG
>DBFCNY010000255.1:0-2516 GCA_048298285.1 Collinsella sp. | reverse complement strand
CTGTAACACGTAGCCGAGTTTTTAAGTCCTAACCGTTACAGATCGAGACAAACAAGGTAGACCCCGCCGAATTGTCTCAATCTGTAACATCTGGTTGGTGGTTTCACCCCTACCTGTTACAGGTTGAGACGATTTGATAGTGGAGTCCTTATTTGCGCGTCATATCGCGTAGCGCTGACACGCTGGTTTCCACAATGACAGGAGGTAAAAGTCCTCCCGCATCACCCGTTGGCAATCCCGTAGCGATAACTAGCAAATAACCTGCGTGTGTTCCTCGATGGCGGCACGATCCTCGGCGGCGATGCCCGGCTCGCACACCACGGCGTCCAAATTGTCCAGGCGGCAGAAGGTGTAGAAGTCGCGCTTGCCGATCTTGCTGGAGTCGGCGATCAGATAGCGCGAGTCGGCCTTGCTAAAGGCGAGCTGCTGGATGCGGCCCTCTTCCATATTGGATGTAGACACGTCGCCGTCCAGAATGCCGTTGGCACCGATAAACGCCGCGTCGATGCCCAGCGCACGCAGGGTATCCTCGGCCGTTGGTCCCACAAAAGCGGCGGTGCGGCGACGGTACATGCCGCCCACCAGGCACAGGTCGCAGTCTTCGCGCGCCTCGAGCAGGTTAAACACCGAAAGCGAATTGGTCACAATGCGCAGGCGAAACGCCGGCAGCATCGAGGCCATCTGCTCAACCGTGGTGCCCGTACCCAAAAAGATGGTCGAGCCTTCCTCGATAAGCTCCACAGAACGGCGCGCAATCTGCAACTTTTCCTCGGCATGCTTCGTGCGCTTTTCGCTGTGCGAATACTCATGGCGCAGCATAGCGTGTGGACGGCCCTGCGCACTGCGGGCTCCGCCGTGCACGCGCTCGATCTCGCCCAGGCTCGCAAGCTCCTCAAGGTCACGGCGGATCGTCATATCCGAGACACCTAACGCATCCGAAATCTCCTTGACCGAGACCGTTCCCTGTTCCTCGAGCAGCTGCCGAACCTTATCCTGTCGCTCCGCTTTAATCACGATGAGTCCTCGCTGTTCCACGCTCACGTCAATTCAAACAATAACGAACAAATTGTATCAGACTCGCGCGCGTCAGAAATGAACGCCCGCACAGCTCCAATCATCACTTTTTTGAGAAAAATACCCCCTGCTTTAGTGGGGTGTAGTGATAATCTTGCCTGTTCGCGTTACAGTTTGTCGGAAATACCTCGATGTTAGGAACCAAATGATCACTTCCGAGCTTTTCGGCACCGCGCCGTGCGGTACCCCCGTTCATCGTTACACCCTCAACGGGCCCGAGATCTGCGTTCGCATTATGGACTATGGCGCCACCGTGCTGGGCATCGACGTGCCCGACATTCCCGGCAACGTGCGCGATGTGGTGCTGGGCTTCGATAAGCTCGAGGATTACTTTGACAACCCCGCCTGCTTTGGCGCGACCATCGGCCCCGTGGCAAACCGCACCGCGGGCGCCACGATCACCATCGACGGCACGGACTGGCATATGCCGGCCAACGAGGGCGTCAACAACCTGCACAGCGATCTTGAGCACGGCCTGCACAAGCGCGCATGGGATGTTGAGCTCGACAAGGTCCACAATGCCGTGCGCATGACCACCTCGCTTGAGGATGGCGAGCTGGGCCTGCCCGGCAACCGCACCTTTACGGCCGTGTTTACCGTGACGCGCACCGGCTGCTTCCGTATCGAATACGGCTGCGAGAGCGACCGCGCCACCTACGTGGCCATGACCAACCACACGTACTTTAACCTTGCCGGCCATAACGCCGGAATGGACTGTGAGCACTTCTTTGTTGCTAACGCTGCCCACTACCTGCCCATCAACGAGCAGAACATCCCCACCGGCGAGATTGCTCCGGTCGAGGGCACGCCGTTTGACTTTCGCGAGCTGCGCCCCGTCGCGCCTGGCATGGAGGCCGACGATCCGCAGATTAAGCAGGCACGCGGCTACGACCACTGCCTGTGCATCGATGACTATCAATACGGTCGCAACCTACGCCGCGCCCTGCATGTCGAGGAGATGTGGACCGGCCGCGAGCTGGACTACTACACCACCGCCCCGGGCGTGCAGCTCTACACTGGCAATTGGCTGGGCGACGAGCACGCCAAGGACGATGCCAACTATAGCTGGGGCGCCGGCTTTGCCCTCGAGGCAGAGATGTACCCCGACACGCCGCACCAGCCGCTGTTCCCGCAGGGCATTGTGGGCCCGGGTCACCCATACAGCAATGTGATCGAATACCACTTTATGAGGCACTAGGCCCACAACGCGACATATTGCACAGCAACGCCCGCCGGCACCACCGCCGACGGGCGTTTTTTCATCTTTTGGGCTCAATTTCGCTGTGACTGTATGAGTGACATATCAAAACTATGCCCATTTACTACGTTTAGCCCGGGATGCTCGACCATGCACCGGTTTTTGCTAAATTCGCGAGCCGCCTACCTGCGGTTATGTTTTTCTCAAATTCGACATGCTCGGCGATAGCCGATCAAACGTAGTA
>DBFCNY010000254.1:0-1969 GCA_048298285.1 Collinsella sp. | reverse complement strand
CCTGTGCGGCCAGCATCTTGGCATGTGCCTTGGAACCGGCGATATCCTGCTTATAGAGATGCTTATCGACCGGCAGCGATGCGCCAAACTCCTGCGTGACCTCGGCCACGCCCGCCTCAAAACGACCACCCCAAAGAGCCATGGGACCGTCCCCTTTCATCAAATACCAAAACATCGGCGCACAAAGCGCTACGCCATGCCGCTAAAGCGATTTATCAACTGTTAGTTTTGCACATCCCCCGCCACGTGCGGGGCTGACAGGCTAAATAGCAAAGAAGTGACGGGTCAGGCACTTGGCGCCCATCGACTCCCTCCTGAAGTTGCCCTGCGAACCGTCAATCCAAGCCTTCAGGCCCATGGGAACATCCTCGACCTTGGCAGTATCGAGCTCAGGGGCAAGAGAAAGCAAAGCGTGTGCAATAGCATCAAACATAATAGGTACTCCTCAGATATATACAGGCACAAGGCCGTCAAATTGATAGCAAGAGCCCCGCCGGACAACCCCGGCGGGGCTCGGACTCAGCCGCAGGTGCGGCATCATATATGCGGGCGGAACGTAGGGCCACCGATGTTAAGAAGTGTCAGCAAGCATAACGAAAGGTAGGGACCCCATGCGCCCGTTATGTATCACGCGGATGGGCCGCGCGGATACCAAGGGAAGGAAAGAAGCCTTACGCCTGCGCAGCAGCGGAGCTGGGACCCTGGACCTTAGCCCACGTCTTGAGCGACAGCGTGTCGATCTCGATAAAGCCGGCGCTGGCCTTCTCGTCAAACGTGGTGTCACGATCGTAGGTAGCCAGACCGTAGTCATAAAGGCTGAACGGGCTCTTGCGGCCGACAACGTGGCAGTTGCCCTTAAAGAACTTCAGACGGACGGTGCCGGTCACGAACTTCTGGGTGTCGGCCATAAAGGCGTCGAGCGCGTTCTTGAGCGGGCTGTACCACTGGCCGTTGTACACGGCGGTGGCCCAATCCTGCTCGAGTTTGATCTTGGTCTTGAGCAGGTCGCCCTCGACGCAGATGTCCTCGAGCGCCTTGTGGGCGGTGATGAGCGTCAGGGCGCCGGGAACCTCGTAGCACTCACGGCTCTTGAGGCCCACCAGACGGTCCTCGACCAGGTCGAGACGACCAAAGCCGTTATCGCCGGAAATCTTGTTGAGGGCGATGACGATCTCGGAGAGCTTCATCTTCTTGCCGTCGACGGCGACGGGCTTGCCGCCCTCGAACTCGATCTCGGTGTAGGTCGGGGTGTCGGGCGTGTCCTCGGGGTTCTTGGTCATAACCCAGGCGTCGTCAAGCGGCTCGTTCCAGGGGTCCTCCAGGTGACCGCACTCGATGGCGCGACCCCACAGGTTGTCATCGATGGAATAGGGGTTGTCGTTGGCGCCCTCGGGAACCGGCACGTTGTGAGCGTGGGCGTAGGCAACCTCGTCCGGACGGCACTTCAGATCCCACTCACGAACCGGGGCGATAACCTTGAGCTCAGGGTCGAGCGCCTTGACGGCGGCCTCAAAACGGACCTGATCGTTGCCCTTGCCGGTGCAGCCGTGGGCGACGTAGGTCGCGTCGAACTCGTGAGCGACCTCGACGAGTTTCTTGGCAAGCAGCGGACGGGAAAGAGCGGAGAGCAGCGGGTACTTATTCTCGTACATGGAGTTGGCGGCGATGGCCTTTGTCAGGAACTCATCAGAGAACTCATCGCGCAGGTCGAGCACCTGGCAATCCAGAACGTCCAGGTCGAGAGCCTTCTGCTTCTTGGCATCCAGACCGGTCTCCTCCTGGCCCACATTGCCGCAGACACAAACGACATCGAGATTCTTCTCATCCTGGAGCCACTTGACACATACGGATGTATCAAGACCACCGGAATATGCGAGAACGACTTTTTCCTTGCTCATGGCTGTTTCCTTTCGCCCTTGGTAGCTAGTTAGAACATCGGTCAGTTGCAAGTCACCTTGAGGTCAAATAC
>DBFCNY010000253.1:0-8053 GCA_048298285.1 Collinsella sp. | reverse complement strand
GTCTTTGGGAGGGAAGAAATCACCCCGCTCGACGAGTTGCTCGACCGATACCTTCAATTTGGAGGTCTCCCCTATCTCGCGATTTCCGGTCTGCCCGAACGAGAGATGAAGGACTACATCTGGAGCACCTACCAGACCATTGTCGGTCGCGACATCTTGGCCCGTGAGGCCCGCCGAGGACGGAGGGCCGTAACGAGCAGAGACCTACTCGACAGAGTTTGCGCCTACCTGGCAGACAACATCTCAAACCCAACATCGATCAACAAGATCGTCGGCTCTTTGAACGAAAGCGGGACCAAAACTTCGCACGGCGCCATCGACACCTGCGTGTCGGCGCTCGAAGAAACCTATATCTTCTCCCATGCCCTCCGCTTTGACATCAAAGGGCGCGAGGTGCTCAAAACCGGAGGAAAATACTATATCGAGGACCTTGGACTCCGCGCCTACCTCGACGGTTATCGCGGCAGCGATAGCGGACGCGCCCTCGAAAACGCCGTGTATAACCGCCTCGTCATCGATGGATATCGGGTTTTCACGGGACACATGCGAAATGCCGAGATTGATTTTATCGCCATCGGCGACGGGGCGGACCGCAAGTTTATCCAAGTCACGGACACCATTGATGAGGAAGCCACGCGCAATCGCGAACTGCGCCCCTTCGAGCTGAAATCGCTCGAGAAGGTTGCCGCCGGTTACGAGAAGATCCTCGTCGTCCGTCACGGCGATCACCCTACGGACATAGACGGCATCAGAATCGTTTCGGCTGTCGATTTTCTGCTTGGGCGCTTCTAGCATCGATGTCACCCATCGCGACGATTCGTTCATCGAAGACGGAATCGCTTGACCGATTATTCGAACCTGTCCCATACGACCGTCGCCCCACGGCATGGGCAAATATACCGCTGGAGGCGCTCGATAGGCCACGTCCTGCCGAGCGCCTCTCCTTCTAAAGCGATCTGGCCGAAACTCCGAAGCGCGAAACGTCGTTCCTCTGAGCCCCACCAACAAAAATCGAGTTATGCGGCCTCGCTGGGCCACGATGACACCCCTCAAAGCGCCAAACGCAACAAATTGACGCTAGATATTCCACAAACGTCCCGTATCGGCACCCACAGAGGTACGATACGGGACGTTTTTCAGCCGCATTGCGATCTTGACAGCAATCAGAGGCCGAATAACTCGATTTTTGTTGGTGGGGCCTATTAAAGGCGCGGACTACGGCAGGATATGGAAGCCGAGCGAGGCGATATCCTTGGCAAAGCCGCGGACGGTGTCGAGCGAGACCTCGTACGGGTCGCGGCCGATGTTCTTGCGCTTGGCCAGGATGCTGTTGGGCACCGTGATGATCTGGCAGCCGCAGGCCTCCGCCTGGTAGATATTGATGAGCTCGCGCGTGGACGCCCACAGAACCTCGCAGTTGGGCTTGGCGGCGGCCTTCTCGACCGACTCCGTCATAAACGGAATGGGGTCGACGCCGGTATCGGCGATACGGCCGGCAAAGAGCGAAATGATGGACGGGGTCTCGGCGTCAACGGTCTCGACCATCTCGTCGACCTGCTCGGGCGTAAAGATGGTGGTGACATTGACCTTGATGCCGTCGGCCGAAAGCTTGCGCACCAACTCGGCGGTGGACTCGCCCTTGGTGGTCACGCACGGAATCTTGACGTAGACGTTCTCGGCCCAGGTAGCAATCTCGCGGGCCTCGACCTCCATGGTCTCGACGTCATCGGCAAAGACCTCAAACGAGACGGACACATCGGTGATGTGGGCTAGGACCTCCTTGGCAAACGCACGGTAATCCGTCACGCCGCCCTTCTTCATAAGGGACGGGTTGGTCGTGAAACCCTGAACGTTGCCGTTCTCGTACATGTCGAGCATGCCCTCGAGGTTTGCACCGTCAGCGAACACCTTGATTGCCATCTGCCTGATTCCTTTCGTTTGCATAAGGCCGGTAAACTGCTAAACACTTTACCTATGTTTATCAAGGCGTGAACTGCGGGTTTTTATCTTCTCGGCGAACGGTATAAACACCTCAGTGTTTGGATTGATAAATCGATTGAGCATGCAAACGCAAAGAGTCGCAGTTTAAGCAAACGTCAGAAGGCGAGATTCATTAGATGAGGCCGAAATGTTGCATCGCTGTGACGGTGCCGTCGTGGGCGACATCGTCGGTCACGTAGTCGGCGACTGCCTTGACCTCGGGCATGGCGTTACCCATGGCAACGGCCGTCTCGACGGCGGCGAGCATACCCAGGTCGTTGCCCGAATCGCCAAAGCCAAAGGTGCGCGCGTTATCGGTGCGACCCAGGTACTCCAGCGCCCGCGCCACGCCCACGCCCTTGTCGATGCCCTTGGGGCTGAGCTCGCGGTTTTCCCCGCCGGTGTTGCACAGCTCAAAATTGCGCTCGATAAAGCCGTCGTCGTTGGCCACGCGAGCAAGGCTGGGCGCGTTAAGGCACACCTTGCCCACGCGCAGACGACCATCGACGCGCATTTCCTCGACGCTATGCACCACATGCGTGCCAATCAAAAACGGCCGCTCAACGCCCGCGGGCTCCATCGAAAAGGTTGCAGCGTTGGCCTCGAAAAGGGCCTCGATGCCGGCGTCCGCAACGCGGCGCGCAAGCTCCTCAACAATGTCCTCATCAAAGCAGTCCTCGTGCACCACGCGCCCCTCGACCTCGAGCGTGGCACCCGCCATGGCAACGATGCCCGCGGGATCGAGCGCACGCAGGCCATCGGCAACGAGCCACAAGGGGCGACCCGTGCAGATAAACGCCTTGTGTCCCATATCGCGTAGGCGATGAAACGCCTCGATGACCGCCTGCGAAGGACGGACCGCCGTAAAATCCTTATCACTCATGCTGTCGGGATCGAACGACGTCAGCGTGCCGTCCACGTCAAAAAACAGTACAGCGGAATCAGGGCACGCATCAATCATATGGGTTCCTTTCGAGGATAAGAGCAAACGAAGCATCCATCATATAATGGAGCGACACAACCAGAGAGGTCACCCATGGAATTTTATGCAAGCTGCCCCGAGGGCTTTGAATCCGCACTCGCCGACGAGCTCAAGCGGCTCGGGCTTTCGCATGTCCGCCGCCTGAAGGGCCGCGCCACGTTTGAGGGCGAGCTCGAAGAAGCTTATCGCGCTTGCCTGTGGTCGCGCCTCGCCAGCCGAGTGTTTGTGGTGCTCGGGCGCTTTGAGGCGCAGGATGCCGACGAGCTGTACGACAGCGCTTACGACATCGCCTGGGAGAACATCGTCCGCCCAGGCGCCACTATCGCCATCACCGCCCGCGGCGTGACTGAACAGCTGCGCAACACGCGTTTCTCGGCCCTGCGCGCCAAGGACGCGCTGTGCGACCGCCTGGCCGAGACCACGGGCCGTCGCGCCGATGTCGACGCTGCCGATCCCGACGTCCACCTGCTGCTTTCGCTGCGTCAGCGCCGCGCGAGCATCAGCCTGGATCTTTCGGCCGACCCGCTGTTCAAGCGCCTGCCGCCCGCCGCGACCCGCGCCGGCGAGGGCACGCACGTGCTGCGCCCCGACTACGCCGCGCTGGTGCTGGCGCAGATCGGCTGGACTGGGCTGTGCGAGCGCGAGCTGACGGCCGACGATTACGAGAACGAGGCCCTGCCCACGCTGATCGACGCCTCGTGCGCCGGCGGCGGCCTGCTGCTGGAGGCCGCGAACATCCTGACCGACCGCGCCCCGGGCGCCGCCCGTGAGCACTGGGGCTTTGAGGGCTGGCAGCTGCACGATGCTGCCCTGTGGGAGCAGCTACTTGCCGAGGCGCGCGAGCGCGAGACCGCAGCACGCGAGCGCCAGGCGCGCATCGTTGCCGTGGACATCGACCCCGCCGCCCGCAAGACCGCCGAGCGCATGGTCAAGTGCGCCGGATACAAGCGCTTTGTCGATTTTTGCGCTGCCAAGTCTGCCACCGTGCTGGATCACGTGGGCGTTGTCGCCGGCGCCGCCATCGTCGCGGACACCACCGAGACGCCGCTGTCGCTCATGCACGACGCCATGACGCTGGTCGGCGAGCTGCGCCGCGCACCCGAGCTTGCTTCGGCACCGGTCGCCGCGCTCACCCGCGACAGCCTTATGGCACGCGCGCTCCACGCCGAGCCCGCGTGCTCTATCGCCGTCATGCCCAATAACGAGGAAGCGACCATCGAGGTATGGCCTTCACTCGACCATGCCGCGGCGGCGTTTGAAGCCGCGACCAGCGCGGATGTTGAGGGCGAGGTTGCGGATGCCGGCGCCGACGAGACCGTCGCCGCGCCCACCATGCCCGAGCCCGCCGCCACGCTCGACCTGGGCGACGGCAAGCCGCTGCCCGTGCTCATCCCCGAGTCTGAGCAGTTCGCCAACCGCCTGCGCAAGAACGCCCGCTTGCGCCGCAAGTGGGCCAAGCGCGAGGGCGTGAGCTGCTACCGTGTCTACGACGCCGACCTGCCCGACTACTCCGCCGCCATCGATCTGTACGAGGGCTGCCCGCAGACCCCGGGCCGCTGGCTCGTCATTGCCGAATATGCCGCGCCCAAGACCATCGACCCCGCGCTGGCCCAGGCCCGCATGCTCGACATTTTGGCCATCGCGCCGCGCATCCTGGATGTCCCGGCCGAGCACGTGCACGCCAAGGCCCGCATGCGTTCGCGCGGCGGTTCGCAGTACGGCAAGCAGGGCGCCGGCAAGGGCGGCTCGGGCGAGCGCGCCAACATCGCACGCCGTCGCCTGCCTCTCATCGAGGAAGGCGGCCTTACCTTTGCCGTCAACTTTGACGACTACCTGGACGTCGGCATCTTCTTGGATCACCGCGTCACCCGCAACCTGGTGCGCGAGCACGCCAAGCAGGCGCGCCGCTTCCTCAACCTGTTCGCCTACACCGGCACCGCTACCTGCTACGCAGCCGATGGCGGCGTCGAGGAGACCGTGACGGTCGACCTTTCCAACACCTACCTGGACTGGGCCGAGCGCAACATGCGCCAGAACGGCTTTGTGGGGCCGCAGCATCACTTTGTGCGCGACGACGTGCTCGCCTGGATTCGTGACCAGCGCCAGACGCGCAACCGCTGGGACCTGATCTTTGTCGACCCGCCCACGTTCTCGAACTCGTCCAAGATGGGCCGCCGAACCTGGGATGTCCAGCGTGACCACGTTGAGCTTTTGGCCGGTGTTTCGCGCCTGCTCACGCAGGGCGGCCATGCCATCTTTAGCTGCAACCTGCGCGGCTTCCGCCCGGAGACCCGCAAGCTCGCGCGTGCGGGCGTGGTGCTACAGGACATTACCTCGCAGACCATCCCCGAGGACTTCGCGCGCAACCAGAAGGTGCACCACTGCTATATCGTGCGCCGCCTGCCCATCGAGGACGCCATGGCCGAGGTCGGCTTTAGCGCCGAGGAAATTGCCGAACGCGTCGAAGAGCTGCGCAACCCCGAGGGCCGCAAGCCTCGCGCGGCAGTGCCTGGCCACGCGCACGCCGGCAACAACAGACCGCACGGCGAAAGCAGGCCGCACACCACCGGCAGCCCCTCCTCCACCGCCAAACCCAAAAAGAAGAAGTTCTACGCCAGCAAGCCCAAGGGCAAATAACAAAGTTGCGGTGGAATAGTTCCCAAACGGCCTCATCAAAGGCCAAAACAGGAACCGTTCCGCCGCAACTCATATAGGGGTCGTGTTCTGCCCTATCCCTGGGTAACCAGACGGTACCCAATACCTACGTGCGTCTGGATATAGCGCGGATGTGCGGGGTCGGACTCGATCTTCTTGCGCAGCGTGCCCATAAAGACACGCAGGCTCGCCAGGTCGCTCTTGGTTGCCGTGCCCCAAATCTCGTGCAGGATAAACTGGTGCGTCAGTACCTTGTCGGCGTTATGCGCCAGCAGGCACAGGAGCTTATACTCGATCGGCGTCAGATGCAGTTCCTCGCCGTCCATCGTGGCGATGCCGGCGTCAAAGTCGATATGCAGCTCACCGGTATCGAATGTGCCCTCGGACGCACCCATGCCAACCTGCGCATACGAGAGACGCCTGAGCGTGGTGCGAATGCGCGCGAGCAGCTCCTCGACCGAAAACGGCTTGGTCAGGTAGTCGTCGGCACCGGCATCGAGCGCCCGGATCTTGTCCGCGTCCTCGCTGCGCGCCGAGACCACAATGATTGGCATGCCCGACCATGTGCGCACCGACTCCACCACCTTGACGCCGTCCATATCGGGCAGGCCCAGATCGAGCAGCACGATGCTCGGCGCCTGCGATGAGGCGGCGGCGATGGCGGCATGGGCGGTCTCCACAGCCATATGGCGCAAGCCGTGCGCCTCGAGCGCGGCAACGATAAGGTTGCGGACGGCGGGATCGTCCTCAACGACCAAGATGAGCGGTTTTACGGCAGAGTTCGGCACAGCGCTACTCCTTATCAAACGAAACGTCGGCGGCGGGAAGTTCAATCGTAAAGATCGAACCGTGCGGGTCCGCCGCGGCAACCTCTATGCTACCGCCATGTGCCAACGCAATGGAACGGCAGAGCGAAAGACCCAGGCCAACGCTGCGGTGGCTGTCGGCCAGGCCATGGTTGGCGGTATAGAACGACTCAAAGATGCACTCGCGATCCTCGGGTGCGATGCCCGGACCATCATCGGCCACCGAGCACGCCACGCGTCCATCGTCGACGCTAATCGAAATCATGATATGCGAGCCTGCGGGCGTATAGGTGATGGCGTTGTTCACCAGATTGACCACCAGCTGCACCATCAGGCGCGCATCGACATTGACGAGCGCCGGCTCATCGCACGCCACCACCTTAAGGTCGTGCTCGCGCACGGCAGGGTTCACGTGGCGCAGCGCCTCCTCGACGATATCGTCCATGAGCTCGAGCGTGGTCGACAGGCGCATACCGCCACCCTCGAGC
Source organism: Collinsella sp. (assembly GCA_048298285.1). GTDB lineage: Bacteria > Actinomycetota > Coriobacteriia > Coriobacteriales > Coriobacteriaceae > Collinsella. The sequence goes on along the minus strand of DBFCNY010000253.1, from coordinate 1,142 downwards.
TTGGTGATGGCGAGCAGATTCTCGACGGTGGCGTTGAGCCACAGCGCATCCGAGCGAATGGATAGAAGCAGGCCGCGGCGCGTCTGGGCATCGAGCACCGCGGTGCCGGTCGAGCCCTGATCGAGCAGCACGTCGGCATTACCCGAAATACTGGTAAGCGGCGTGCGCAGATCGTGCGAAATGGAGCGCAGCAGGTTGGCGCGCAGCTGTTCGTTTTTGGCGAGCACCGCCGCCTCCTCGCGGGCCTCCATGGCGCGGGCGCGATCGAGTGCCAGCTCGCCTTCGCTCACGATGGCATCGGCAAGTGTCCGCTCCTCGTGCGTCAGCACGTCGGGCTCGGCAACGATAGCCAGCACGCCCACCACCGAGGCGGGGTCGCCCGAGCGCGCGAAGCCGTCGCCTGTGCGAACCGTCAGGTAGATGCCATAAAACGCCGAGCCGCCATAGGTGGCATCGAGCGGCGTTCCCACATAGGCGGACGCCGAGAGCCGCGGCGGCATCTGCGGCGCCAGTTCATGCACCGGCGCGGCATCGCCCACGGCCGTGTATGTCGCACGCGGCAGCAGGTCATCGCCCTCGGCGTCGGCGCTGTACCACACGACCGGACAGCCCGAAAGACGCGCCAGCTGCGTTGCCATGGCGTGAACGATCTGCTGCTCGTCGGCGCACCGCTGCAGCATGCGGTTGGTCTCGAGCACCATATGCGTGCGGCGGTCGCTGGCGGCAGCCTGTGCCAAGGCGCGGCGCAGGGCCAACGCAATCGAGCTCGACACAAGCGAGACCACGAACATGATGAAGAACATGCCGGGATAGCCGCGGTCGATAAGCGACAGCGAGTAGCGCGGGTCGACGAACAAGAAGTTGTAGAGCGCCACGGCGGCAGCCGAGCTCAGCAAGCAATACAGGCGACTCCAGGTAAAGAATGCGCACAGCTGAACGGCGAACACATAGACGATCATGATGCTCGGCGCGAGACCCGGATGGTCGAGCAGCGCGCCCACAATCGTCGCCGCGACCAGCAGCCCCACCGATACGCAGGCGTCATACAGAGGAGTGCGGCGCGTCAGCGTTGTGCGCCGCCACCAAAAGCTATCGGCAATATCGCCGTCCGTACGGACGTCCATCAGCGTCCCGCCCCTCTC
>DBFCNY010000252.1:0-11913 GCA_048298285.1 Collinsella sp. | reverse complement strand
GAAATCGCCCATCCTATCTCGTCGGGCGCGAAACTGTAATTTCGACATTCATATCCGGCCTTGAGCAGGAACCGGGCAATCGCGACCGAGCCATGCTCATGCTTGGACAGCGAGGCAGCGGCAAGACAGTTCTTCTGTGGGAACTTGCCGACCGCGCACGCAAGCTCGGCTTTGTTGTCGCCACGCCTACCGTAGCCTCCGAGGATATGCTCGAGCGCATTGTCGAGAAAATCCAAGAAGCAGGCAAACCTTACGTCAACAAACGCCGCCTTCCCAAACTCGCGAGCGGCAGCCTAAGTGTTTTCGGGCTCTCGGCAGGCCTCGAGTTCACACGAGACGTGCAGGAGACCAAGAGCTTTCAGTTCAAGCTCACGCAGCTCGCGCGCAAACTGACCGAGCAGGGGCACGGCATCCTCATCCTCATCGACGAGCTCCAAGCAAATTCACCCGAGATCAGACAGCTCGTCACCGCCTATCAAGAGCTGGTCGGCGAACGACTCAACGTCGCGCTCGTCATGGCGGGCCTTCCGGGAGCCGTCTGCGCAACACTCAATGACCGTGTGCTGACATTTCTCAACCGCGCTCGAAAGGTCACGCTCGAGCCACTTTCGGTCGGAGATGTCGATACCTATTACCAGCGGGCTTTCGATGAGCTCGGCCTTGATATTCCAAGCGATCTTCGCCTCCGTGCCGCTCGCGCAACCCAAGGCTCGCCCTATATGCTGCAACTCATCGGCTATAACATCGCCAATCGCTGCAGGACAGGCGAACGTGCGACGCAAGGGTTAATCGACGGAGCCATCGAGGCGTCGAAAGTCGATTTCGAAAACGATGTGTGCGAAACGACGCTCGCCGCGCTGTCAGACCAAGACGTCGCGTTTCTCTCCGCAATGACTGATGACGAAGACGCTGTGTCTCGCATTTCTGATGTTGCGAAGCGCATGTCAGTCACACCCGACTATGCGCAAAAGTATCGCCGGCGCCTCATCGACGCCGGCGTTATCGAGCAGGCGCGCCGCGGCTACGTGCGCTTCGCCGTCCCCTATATGGCCGATTACCTGCGCAGCCAGCTCTAGGCAACCACCGCAAAGGGGACAGGCACCTTTGTGGTGGGTTGGGCCCGCTCGTCTCGATCTGTAACAGTTAGGCCGTCAAAACCGGGCTTGGCGTTACAGATTGAGATTGTTCGGGCGGCCCCCGTGGTTCGTCTTGATCTGTAACAGATAGAGACGATTTAGCGCGCCAACTGTTACAGATTGAGACGGAAGACCCTAGTCCACGGTGATGTCGAGGTTCTTGCCGACGAGACCTACGTAGCCGCCCTCGGCAGCCTTGGGACTATCTGCGTGGCAGAGAACCCACTTGTCGGCCTTCCAGTAGCAGTAGCTATCACCGGCCGCGGGCATGTCGGCCGCAGCCTCGGGGCGCGGACCGTTGGTGCCGGCGGGCAGCGCAACCATCACCTGGAAGCCACCGTCGTCGACCATGCACGGCGTGTAGTGCAACGTGGTGGCGTAGACCTCGACGAGCGTGCCGGCGGGCGCGCGGAACGCCTTGACCTGCGCGGTGTCGAGCTTGCCGTCGACAATCTGCTCACGCTTGGCGAGCAGCAGAATAAAGTCGCGAGCACCCAGGTTGAACTCGCTCGCGCGGTGATACTCCAAGCAGTTGAGCTTCGTGTTGTGGCCGTTGCACCAGCCCAGCTGGAACGGACGGCCGCCATACATGAGCAGGCCGAGCGCATCGGCGCCCTCGACCTGCTCCAGCTCAGGCGCGGAGGCCACGTACTTGCTGCCCTCGGGGATGGGCGTTGCGGAGAGCGCCTCGACGAGCGGGGCGGTCAGGCTGGACGGGACGTCATCCCACACGCGGCCATAGGGTTTGAATTCGGGGTCGGTAACAGAGTAGATATGCATGTTCGCTCCTGTTCGTTTGTGTGATATTACGAACATTCTAGAACAATCACGCGCGGTTTTAAACGTCCGCCATGTCCGCTCAACAAAAAGGCACCCCCGCATAAGCGAAGGCGCCCAGTGAACTCATTTTGAGCGACGAAACCTTTACGCCTGCTGATAGTGCAGGTGTGCCTCATCGATATCGATCAGATCGCGGTCGAGATAGCGACGCGCGAGCCAATTTGCCATAGGGAGATTCTGGTCCAGGTAGTTACCGCACTCTTCGGGAGCGGCACCGGGGACATCGCCCTCGAAGCCAGCAACAAACTCGAACAACTCGCGCACGAGCGGCAAGATCTCCTCACTCGTCACCTCGCCAAACACAACCAGGTAAAAGCCCGTGCGGCAGCCCATAGGGCCAAAGTAGACAATACGGCTCGACCACTCGGCATGGTTGCGAAGGAACGTCGCGCCCAGATGCTCGATGGTGTGGCACTCGGCCGTGTTCATAACCGGTTCTTTGTTGGGCGTGGTCAAGCGCAGGTCAAAGGTGGTGACGGCGGCACCGGTCGCCGGATCGCGGTCGACGCGGCTCACATACACGCCGGGCTCAAGCAGCAGATGGTCAACGGAAAAACTCGCGATGCGCTCCATGGCAGATCCTCTCGGTAGTCAATTTGGGACAGGGCTCTTTTAGCTGGTCGCAACAATCCCACCCATGATAGCAGTCAAAAAAGCCCCGTCCCAAATGACTACTTTGGGACGGGGCGCCGCGCAGCCGATAATATCGACCGTTCAGCATCTAGTTTTCTGACCCCTCACCTATTGATGCTGCGTCGTCCGCAATGCAGAGCGTGCGAGCAGCTCAACAGCCAAAAACCCGGCAGCGACTGTAATCGCCACCAGACCAATAGATGGCCTGCACTTACAGCACCTGCAAACAAGTTGCGACGGCACCGTAGATATTGGCGTCGTTACCCAGCTGCGCCGGGACCACGTGCGGACGAGGCATATCTTTCAGAAAACCAGTGTAGTGCGCCATGACGTCATCCATCTTACGGTCGAGCGCCTCGAACAGCGCGGGATGGCAGCTGATGCCACCACCAATCGCGAAGACTGCCGGGTCGATGACGCACTGCAGATTCACAAGCACACGATCAAACAGCTCAGCATAGGCATCCAATCCGCGCTGCACGGCGGCGACTTCGGACGCGCTCCCGTGCTCCAGTAGCTCGAAGATCCGTCGGCCATCGAGGGCCTCCAGTTCAGCTTCATCCGAAATGCCAAGTTCGACTGCCACGAGATTCTGCAGGCCGTGCCATCCGCTCGAAGTCGCGAACGTATCACGATGATCAAGCGGTTCGCTTACGTTGTTGGACAGGAAGCTGAACTCGCCCGCGAAGCCGCCCGCACCTGTCAGCACCCGGCCGTCAACCACGATGCCTCCGCCGATGCCCGTACCGATTACCGCCACGCAACCCACGTCCACGCCGCGCAACGCGCCGGCAGCGTACTCGCCAAGCGCACAGCTTTTGCCGTCGTTGACAACGGTCACGGGCAGCCCCAGCCGTTCGCGCAGCGCTCGGCCAAGCGGAAACCCGTCCATGTACGGCAGCGCACCACCGCGATGGATCGTCCCGTCTGGATCGACCTCGTAACCGAAGATGCCACCTGGGGCCGAGATGCCCACGCCTACAACCTGTCCGCGATACGGCCCTACGAGTGCCGCGAGCGCGTCGACCAGCTGATCGGCCGAGACGAACGCCGTCGGAATCGAACCACGGTCACCAAACTCGTAGTTCTCATTCACAATCGCCCATTTGACGCTCGTTCCGCCGATATCAATTCCAAACAGCTGCCTCATGGCCGCCCCCCTCTCGCTCAATGCGTCTACATGCTCGCAGGCTCTTCCATAAAGGCCATGAGCCTGCGGTTGAGCAGACGACCCCAAAACGTGCAGATATCGCCCGCCAGGAGCGCGGCGGCTACGGTGCCGATACCGATGCCCACCGCAGCACCCGTACGCACAAGCCCGTAGACCAGTGAGATGCCCACACAGCTCCCGTCAAAGAAATACTTCGCCTTACCAAATTCACAGTGAAACACCTGGGAGAGCGTCTGCACCATGCCGTCGGGCGCCACGGGGACGAGCCGCGCAGAGACGCCCAGCGTCACGCCGAGCGCTGTGCGTGCATTCATTACAACGCCGCAGCTCAGGAATAGAATCCCACATACGTAGACCATCATTCGACGCGTTGGACTCTACCGCATCACATCGTCCTCTCGTTCGCATCTTCACCTGTCGACCGAATAGTACTCCGTGACATCGCCCCAGGGCGTCACTCGTACGCATTGCCGCGACTCTACCGCGGCATCACGCATTTAGTACGAGATAGTCGCCTCGACGGCATGGCGCCAGCCGGCGATCTTTTTGGCTCGCTCGTCAGCGGGCATCGACGGCTCCACGATGCCACGGGCGCCGTAGACGTCGACGACATCGCGCGTATACATGCCCAGCGCGATACCGCAGGCCCAAGCCGCGCCCAGACCGCTCATCTCGTCGTTGCTCGCAATGCGGATGGGCGAGCCGACCAAATCGCTCTCAAACTGCATCAGGTACGCGTCGCGCGTGGGGCCGCCGTCAACACGAAGCTCGGCAAGCGCCGCGCCCGAATCCTCGACCATCGCATCAATGACGTCAAAAATCTGATAGGCGATCGACTCGTCGGCAGCCTTTACGAACTCCGCGCGGCCCGTGGTGCGTGTCATACCAAAAACGCATCCCTCGGCATCACTTGCCCAGTGCGGCGCACCCAGGCCGGTAAACGCCGGCACAAAGTAAACATGGCTCGCCGGGTTGGCGGCGTAGCACAGGTCGGTGACCTCCTCGGGGTTGTTGATGAGCTCCAGGTCGTCGCGCAGCCAGGTCTTGACGGCGCCGGCGTAGCTCACGTTGCCCTCGAGTACATACTCGGTCACGCCATCCATACGCCACGCAAGCGAGCTCGAAAGCCCGTGCGAGCTGGCGACAAACTCGTTGCCGACGTTCATCATGACCGAGCTACCGGTGCCATAGGTCGCTTTGGCCATGCCGCGGCTGTGGCAACCCTGCGCAAACAGGGCCGCATGGCTGTCGCCCAGCACGCCGTGTACCGGCACGGGTGCGGGCAAAAAGCCATCCAGGTCCGTTGTGCCAAACAGACCGTCGGAATCGGTCACCTGCGGCAGGCAGGCCGGATCGATGCCAAAGGCCTCGCACACCGGCTCGCTCCAGCAGCCACGGCGCAGGTCGAAGAGCTGCGTGCGGCTGGCATTGGACCAGTCACAGCGAAACTCCGCGCCGCCCGTGAGCGTCCAGACCACCCAGGCATCGATGGTGCTCAGACACAGCTCACCCGACGCCGCGGCCTCGGCAGCCGCCGGAACGTTCGCGAGAATCCAAGCCATCTTGCCCGCCGGATAGTAGGGCGAGAGCACCAGGCCCGTTGTGTCACGCACCAGCTCTGCCACGCCTTCGCGCGCCGCAAGCTCGTCACACAGCTCGCGGGCGCGGGCACACTGCCACACCACGGCGTCGCACAGCGGCTCGCCCGTCGTGCGGTTCCAGGCAACGGTGGTCTCGCGCTGGTTGGAGATGCCAATACCAGCAATGTCGGCCGGATTGACCCCGGTCTCCTCCACCACGGCACGCGCCACGGCCAACACGTTGGCGGCGATCTCGACCGGATCATGGCTCACCCAGCCGGCATCATTGACAATCTGGCGATGCGAGCGGTCGGCACGATGAATCAGATGGCCGCCCTCGTCCACCAGCAGCGCCTTGGTGCCCTGCGTGGACTGATCGATTCCGATGATGTATTTGCTCATGTACTCTCCCATTCCTTCCGCCAAATCAAAGACAGCCTGGCGGACAAGGAGCGAGCGACCGCCAAGTGCCGCAGATTGCCGTGAAAGAGGAGCGCCGCGTACTTTGTGTACGCAAGCGACGGTTTGAACGGCAAGGTGCGGTGCTTGGCGGCCGCGCAGCGTCTGTGTCTACTAGTTGCCGAGGAACTCGGCGACCGTCTTGGCAATGCCTTCGCCGGTGAGGCCGTAGTGCGCAAAGACCTCGGGGCTCGTGCCGGTGATGACCGGCGCGTCGGGCAGGCTCAGGCACTTGACCGGACGCGGGCAATGCTCGCCCACGACCTGCGCGACCATGGAGCCCAAGCCGCCAAAGGGGCTGTGCTCCTCGACGGTCACGACGGCGCGCGTGGCACCAGCGGCCTCGATCACGGCCTCGGCATCGAGCGGCTTGACGCAGTACATGTCGAGCACGGTGGCGGAGATGCCTTGCTCGGCGAGCAGATCGGCGGCGTCCACGGCATGGCGGACCATCTCGCCGGTGGCGGCAATCGTCACATCGGTGCCACGACGCACCCAGGTGGCGCGGTCCATCTGGAACGGGCACTCGTCCTCGGTATACACGTCCTCGACCGGGTTGCGGCCCACGCGGATATAGGCCGGCTTGTTGTCGGCAACCAGGGCGCGCACGAGCTCGGCGGTCTGAAAACGATCGCTCGGCAGATACACGCGCATGTTCGGGATAGCGCTCATGGCGGCGATATCCTGCGCGGAGTGATGGCTCATGCCCAGAGCGCCGTAGGACACGCCGCCCGAGATGCCGATGAGCTTGACGTTGGTGTTGGAGTACGAAACGTCGACCTTGCACTGCTCATACGAGCGCGTGGTCACAAAGGACGCCGGCGAGGCGGCCCAGGCCTTCTTGCCGCACGAAGCCATGCCGGCGGCGATACTCACCAGGTCCTGCTCGGCGATGCCGACCTCGACGGACTGCTGGGGATACTGATCGAAGAACGGCGTGAGCGATGCGGAGCCGCGGGAGTCGGAGCACAGGACGACGATGTCCTTATCGGTCTTGGCGGCCTCGAGCAGCGTGTCGCAGATAACCTTGCGGTTGGCGATCTTGTTAGCCATTGATGGCCTCCTTATGGGCAGCGAAATCGGCGATGATCTGGGCATATTCCTCATCGTTGGGCAGGTGGTGATGCCAGGCGGCTTTGTCCTCCATAACGGGCGAGCCATAGCCCTTCACCGTGTTGAGGATGATGACCGTGGGCTTTCCGCTGGTCTCGGCCGCAAGCGTCAGCGCGGCGTCGATGGCCTGGATGTCGTTGCCCGGAATGGAGAGCACGTTCCAGCCGAAGGCGGCCCAGCGCTCCTCCTGCGAATCCTGCTTCATGACGTCCTCGGTGCTGCCGCTGATCTGCAGGCGGTTGCGGTCCACGAGCGCGCACAGGTTATCGAGCTGGTAGTTGCCACCGCTCATGGCGCCTTCCCAAACCGAGCCCTCGGCAAGCTCGCCGTCGCCCATGATGGTGTAGACGCGGTAGTCGCGGCCGTCCATCTTGCCGGCAAGCGCCATGCCGACGGCCACGGGCAGGCCATGGCCCAGCGAACCGGAATTCATCTCGATGCCCTTGAGCTTGTTGTTGGGATGCCCGATGTAGGGGCTGCCGAACTTGGAGAAGCGGGCCTTGACGTCGTCGAGGTCCAGATAGCCCTCGTGGCAGAGCACCGCGTAGTAGGCCTCCATGGCGTGGCCCTTGGAGAGCACGAAGCGGTCGCGGTTGGGATCGTCGACGGTCTCGGGCGAAATGTTAAGGTGGTTGGCATAGAGGGTCATGAGGGCGTCGATGACCGACATGTCGCCGCCGATGTGGCCGCCGGCGCCGGCCATGATGATGTCGACGCAATCGCGGCGAAGGTCCCAGCGCAGGGACTCAAGCTCTTCGATAGTTGCCATTTCTACTCTCCTCGCAGGTAGGCTTTGACGTCTTCTTCGATGGGGTCGTACAGGTCGGGGGCGATGCCGATGTACTTGCATGCCTCGTAGAGCACCGGCACCACGTTGGCGTGGATGGCCACGCAGTGGTGGATGTAGGGGCCCTCGACGATCTTGGCCTCAAGGCGCTTGAGGTTCTCGACCTCGACCCACAGGTAGGTGCCCATACCGGCCGGGCCGTCGATGCCGCGGGCGTTGCCCAGCAGCAGCGAATACTCGCCGTTGTCGCCGTCAAAGCGGGCAAGGGTGAGGTCGCCGTGCTTGGCCTCGGCCGTCAGCGCGCCGGGGTGATCGAAGGCCAGCGGATAGGTGAGCTTGGGCTTGACGGCCGCGCAGCTGCAGGGCCAGGGGCCGCAGTGCTGCAACAGCTCGCCGTTCTCGTTGTCGGGATGGCGGACGGTCCAGTCGGCGAACATGCCGCGGTGACGGCCAAGATCGGCGGCCTCGACCATGAGCGCGGTGATGGCGCCGTGGATGTCGGTCTCGCAGACGACGGGGATACCCATCTCGTTGAGGATGGCGTTGGCGGCGCAGGGCATAATGCCCAGCTCGTCCTGCAGGGCGTTCCAGCACTGGATGGCGCCGGCGTTGCAGCCGTACTTCTCGACCAGACGCTTCATGGCGATGGCGAGTCCTGCGACCGCGGGGACCTTGTCCTCGGGGATGCAGATCTCAAAGCTGTCGGCGATGTGGGCGAGCATGGCGGCCATGGCTTGCTCGTCGGCCTGGGCGTCGCGCACGGCCTGAACAAGCTCGGTCATGGGGATGGGCGAAAGCTGGATGTTGAACTTCTCGAGCAGCTCGCCCTCGTTGCACATGGTCGACCAGAAGTCGAACGGGCGGGTGGCCATCTGCAGGATGCGGGTGTGCTTGAAGGTCTTAACGACGTTGCACACGGCCAGGAAGTCCCAGACGCCGCGCTCGAACTCGGGATCAGTCAGGCGGCAGTTGGTCATGTAGGTGAAGGGGACCTGGAAGCGGCGCAGGACCTTGCCGGTGGCGAACAGGCCGCACTGGCTGTCGCGCAGGCGGGTGCCGTCGGGCTCGGGGCGCTCGTCGCGCGGGCCCCACAGCAGCACGGGCAGACCGAGCTTGCGGGCAAGGCGGGCGCAGACGTACTCGGTACCAAAGTTGGCGTGGCACAGCATGATGCCGTCGACGCCCTCGGCGCGGAACTTCTTGACGATAGGCTCGATATGGCTGTCGTCGAACAGCAGGCCCTCGTCGTTGATGTCGTCGATATCAACGATGTCGACGCCGATCTCGCGCAGACGGTCAGCCGTCAGACCACGATACTTGATCGCGTCCGGCGCGCTAAAGATGCTGCGGCGCGTAGGCACAAAACCGAGCTTGATCTTATCCATGTACGTCCTCCCCTAGTCACATGTTCAGTAAACAGACGCATGTTTCGTTTTGTTCTGTTTACTAAATGTTTTACTCTTTTGTTTATTAGTTTAGCGCGAAATACCTGTAAACGGTAGAGAAATCAGCCTAAACGGTATGTAAACGTTCTGAACATACAGGGGGAACAAAAAAGAGGGCCCCAAAGGACCCTCTCTGTCCACACAAGTATGTAAACGGAACCAATGCCGTCCATCGCCGCGAGAGCACCGCCCGCGGCGACAGCCCGGCAACAGGGCCAGCGGCTACGCGCCCATCTTGCGATAGACGTCCACGAACTCCTTGGCAAGGATGCCAAAGCCCTCGGCGCTCATCAGCTGATCCTCGGCATGGACGACCAAAAGATCGATGCTCAGGTTCTCGCCGGCGGCAGTCTGCTGGACAAGGCCACCATGGGCAGCGTGGCCCTCGGCATAGTGCTGCTGGCCTTCCGTGATCTTTGCCTCGGCCTCTTCGAACTTGCCGTCACGAGCTAGATGAATCGCATCGATATAGCAGCTGCGCGCGCAACCGACGCCTGCAATGATCTGAAAACTCTGAAGCTGAATCTCTTCTGCCGTCATACTTACAGCCCCATCAGTTCCTTGGCCTGAGCCAGAGCCTTGACGCCGTCCATCATGCCGTAGGTGGTCATGGGAATTACGCCGACCGGAACCCCGGGGCATGCGGCGCAAACTTCATCCTTGGCATAGCCAACCTGCGGCCCAAGCAGAATGCAGTCGGCATTGCGGCCAATGGTGGCAGCCTCGTTGACGGCGTGAGCGGACACCTCGCACTCCAGGCCCTCGGCGTCGGCGGCCTTCTTGATGTTCTTCATGATGATGCTCGTGGACATGCCGCCAGCGCACATAAGAACGATGTTTTTCATTGCAGTTCCTTTCCTGTAACCCCTCACAGGGACTTATATGTTTCGGCGATCAACGCGATCGGCCGAACCTTCGAACTTGTGGACAATGACCTACTCGGCAGAAGCCTTTGCAGCAGCTTCCTCGGCCAGTGCCTCCTTATCGGCCATCTTGACGAACGGGATAAACAGCAGTCCGACCAGCAGGATTGCGGCGAGGACGATTGCGACCAGGCCAATGCCGCCCGTAAAGAAGTTGCTGATGGGCAGCGGCACGACAAACGGCATGGAAATGGTCGGGTTAAATGCATTGCCCAGACCGAGCATCAGGCCGACGGCGGCAGCAATGCAGGCCACGGGCTTGAGCAGGATGTAGGGGATGAACATATAAGGGTTCATGGCAATGGGCGTACCGAAGATGATGGGCTCGGAGATGTTGAAGAGTGCGGGCACCAGGGCAATCTTGGAGAGGGCCTTGTAGCGCTCGGACTTGGCCGTGAGCAGCGCAAGCTCCATGCCAAGGGCGTCAACAGAACCGACAGAGAACATGATGATGAACGACAGGTACGGCAGTGGCTGGCCGGCAACGAATGCCTCGGTGTTGGCAAGAGCGCAGGCCTGGATAACCGGCATGTACACGCCCATCAGGACGCTGGGGTGGATACCAAAGAAGAACAGCAGGTTGCACAGCGTAAAGTAAATGACAACGGCCCAGGGGCTGGAGCCCAGGAACATAACGGGAGTGGCAATGGTGCTGTTGATGAGGTTAAAGACATCGCCATAGCTCGTCAGGCCCATACCCCACTTAAGCAGCGCGGCCGTGGTGAAGATAACGATGGCGCAGAACATCGGAGATAGCGAATCGTTAACGAACTGAGGGACGGAATCGGGCATGGGGATGGCGATATGCTTCATAAGGAAGTTAAGCGCCTTCGGCACGATCAACGCCACGAGCAGCGCAACGAACAGACCCGAGCTGCCCAGATAACGGGTCACGATAAACGTCGAGCCGTCCTCGGCATGGCCAAGAGGAATCAGCAGGAGCAAAACGCCAATAGCCGCAACCGTCGACGTAAGGCCTTTGTTCCCGAGCACCTTGCCGTAGGAGTACGAGACCGAGGCGCACATGTAGATGGCGCCGAGGTTCATGGTAACGACCAGTACGTCGGTAATCGTCGCCGACATGCCGGTGCTGGCAAGGAACGCCTGCAGCGGCGGGATCGGCAGCCCGTTGATAATGGAGAGCAGCGCCACGCCCAGCGTAACGGGCATGGTCGCCATCATGCCGGACATAAGGCCCTTTACGACGTTAAAGCTACTCACTTTGTGGGCAATGGGGCCCACGTGCTTCTCGAGGAAGCCCTGCATCGAATCGAGAACGCTCATTTTTGTGTTCACTGATCCTCTCTAAACGATTCATCTAGCTGTCAAACGGGAAATTGCGGCCGACTCTTTCCCGCCTATGACCAATGGAAATATGGTTACGCCTTGAGCTCGAGGACGAGGAGCCAATCCCCAACCCCGGGTTTGTCAGGCAGGGTAATGCTGTCCGTGACGGCAAGGGCGTCCTCGCCGTCACGGTATGCGCCCGTGCGAGGGTTAAACCATCGGCTTGCATAGGCAGCGCCCGTCGGCACACCCTCGATAGCAAGCTTTTGGCGCACGGTATCGCCAAAGTACGCGACGATGCGCGAAAGGTCCTGGTTGGCGGTTGCCAGCGGAGCCTTGTTGGCAAACAGGTTGCCCGCATCGGTCGTTTCGTAGGGAGCGAGCTCCCAGAAGTGATTGTCTTCGTAGAAGGAACGCATGTAGCCCATCTGGACCGCACCTTCTCCGTCTACCGCCTGGGCCCAAGTAATGCCAAAGCGGTTGAAGATCGCCATAAAGGGGTCGAGCTCCTCAGGGCTTTCCCACACGTTGTCCCAGAT
>DBFCNY010000251.1:0-4863 GCA_048298285.1 Collinsella sp. | reverse complement strand
GGTCGGCGGGGACGGTTTCGGCTGCGCGTGACATGATGGTCTTGCGGAGACAGTCGGCGAAGACGCGGGAGCCGGCGCCGGCTACGAGGGCTCGAACGCCCTGACGGCGTTCCCAGAGGTTGTTGAGGATATGCTCGACCTGCACGAGTGGGTCGTCGAGCGGTGTGCCATCGTCGTCGAGGGCGTGGGTGCAGATGTCGCTCACGAGCTCGGACAGTAGGTCGTCTTTGCTCTTAAAGAGGCCGTAGAATGTCGCGCGGCCTACGTGAGCGCGCGCGATGATGTCGCCGACGGTAATCTTGCCGTAGTCCTCTTCGCGTAGCAGCTCGGAGAACGCCGCGACGATGGCAGCGCGGCTTTTTTCTTTGCGGGCATCCATGGCTATGCATCCACGTGAACGAGCAGACAACGGAGCGTGCCGGAGCAGCCCTCGTAGGGGCGCTTGCCGGCGCCGTAGCCGACGGCTTCGATGTGGTAGCGGGCTGGCAGGTGCTCGGTCGTACGCAGTGCGGCGACGATGGCGGCGCCCGTGGGCGTCACGAGCTCGCCGGCGACCGGTGCAGGCGTGAGGGCGATATTGCCCGCCTGGCACAGGTTGACGACAGCGGGGACGGGAATGGGCATGAGGCCGTGGGCGCAGCGGATGGTTCCGTGGCCCTCGGAGAGCGACTCGACGACAATATCCTCGATACCAAGGTCATCGAGGCAGATGGCGACCGAGCAGACGTCGACGATGGAGTCGACGGCGCCTACCTCGTGAAACAGGACGGTCTCGGGCGTTTTGCCGTGAGCCTTGGCCTCGGCGGCAGCGAGTGCGGTAAAGATGGCGAGAGCGCGACGCTTGGCGCCATCGCTTAGCTGCGAGCCATCGATGATGGCGGTGACGTCCGCCAAAGAACGATGGTGATGGTGGTGGGCGTGATGATGGCCCTCGTGGCCATGGCCGTGGGCCTCATGGTCATGCTCGTGTGTGTGTTCGTGTTCGTGCTCGTCGTGGTCATGATGGTGGTGCTCATGTTCGTGCGTGTGCTCGGCAGTTGCTTCGTTGCCGTAGAGCCAGGCCATATCGTGATCGTGGTTCTCGAGCTCCTCTGCAAGCTGGATGTCGAAATCGCAGGCGTCGATGCCATGCTTGTTTGCACGCGTGACGGCGATCGTAAAGCCGTCGACCGGCAGTGTGGCGAGCTGTTCGCGCAGGTGCTCCTCGCTGGCGCCCAGGTCGAGCAGGGCCGCGACGGTCATGTCGCCGCTGATGCCCGAGGTGCCGTCGATGATAAGCGTGTGCTGATGGTTGGACATGGAATGCTCCTTAACGGGCGTGGGGCGTGCCGGCGCTCAGATGATTGATAAGACTTGCCTGGTAGGCGGCACCAAAGCCGTTGTCGATATTGACGACCGATACGCCGCTGGCACAGGAGTTGAGCATGGCGAGCAGTGCGGCTACGCCACCAAAACTTGCGCCGTAGCCCACGCTGGTGGGAACGGCGATGACCGGACAGCTCACCAGGCCGCCGACAACGCTCGCCAACGCGCCCTCCATGCCGGCGATGGCGATGACCACCTGCGCCTGTGCAAGTTCCTCGGCATGCGCGAGCAGGCGGTGCAGGCCGGCAACACCCACGTCGTAGAGGCGGTCGACCTCGTTGCCATAGAATTCGGCCGTCAACGCGGCTTCCTCGGCGACGGGCAAGTCGCTCGTGCCGGCGCAGGCGACGACGATGCGTCCGTTGCCAGTAGGGGAGGGCTTGCCGCCCACGAGGGCGAGCTGTGCGTTCGGGATATACCCCAGGTCGATGCCGTTGCCGAGGAGCTCCGAGGTGCGGGCTGCTTTTTCGCTGTCCAGGCGCGTGACCAGGATGCGCTCCTGACCGGCATCGCGCAGCGCTTCGATAATGGCGGCAATCTGCTCGGCGGTTTTACCGGCACCGTAGACAACCTCGCCGGCTCCCTGGCGCACCCCGCGCGAAAGATCGAGCTGCGCAAAACCCAGATCGGCGGTCGGCGCCGTCTGGATGCGTGTGAGGGCGACTGCCGGGGCGACTGCTCCGTCGGCAACATCGCTCAGCAACTGCTCAAGATCTCGCTTATCCATATATGTTCCCTTCGACGGCGCAAAGTCTAGCACTCAAAGGTATGTTTCCGAACACTAAAACAAAATTGTTCGGAAACTATAGGACAGACTGATTCAATTGTTAGACGGATCGACTAGTCGCGCAGGATGATGTCCATGGCGAGCATCAGGTTGCGCTCGTCGATGGCAAACGGGGCGGCTTCGCGCGTCTTGGGCTTGGCACAAAACGCGATGCCCGTGCCCGCGGCCTGAATCATAGGGATATCGTTTGCCCCGTCGCCGATCGCGACGGTGTGGGCCATATCGACACCGCACTCGACTGCCCAATCCAGCAGCCGGATGAGCTTGGATTCCTTGGTCACGATGTCTGCCGCCAGCTTACCGGTGAGCTTGCCGTCCACGACCTCTAGGCGGTTAGCCAGGCAAAAATCGATGCCCGCGGCGGCCACGATCTTGTCGGCGACCTCGTGGAAGCCGCCGCTTACCACGCCGACCTTCCAGCCCTTGCTGTGCGCCGAGCGCACAAGCTCCAGCGCGCCAGGAGTAAACGTCACGCGCTCAAAGGTACGCTCGAACACACTCTCGTCCAAGCCGGCAAGCAGCCCAACGCGCTCCTCGAGCGCCTGCTTAAAGTCCAGTTCGCCGCGCATGGCGCGCTCAGTGATCTTCGCCACTTGCTCGCCTACGCCGGCCTCCTCGCCCAACAGGTCGATGACCTCCTGGTCGATGAGCGTGGAGTCGATATCCATAACGATGAGGCGTGCAGTCATGGCGGGCCTTTCCGAGTGCAGTTGTATTGGGACACATTGTCGCACGTGGCGCGCCTTGGCGACGGCCGCGGTGCGTCAATTGTTTCGTCTCCGTCAAGTCTTTGGGCAGGAGCTACTTTTCCGCGGCACATCGACGCAGGTGCGATAAGATAGAACGCCATGTCCGGCTGCGCGGTTTACGCAGGCAGGGCAAATCTGTACGACGCCGCCCGGAACGACACGGGGCGGCACAGATCCATAAAGGAGGATCACTGGTATGAGCCAGACCCGTCCCATTGACGAGCATTCCATGCACACCCGTACCTGCGGCGAGCTTCGCTTCGAGAACGTGGGCGAAGAGGTCACCCTCACCGGTTGGGTGAGCCGTCGCCGCGACCACGGCGGCCTTATCTTCTGCGACCTTCGCGACCGCGAGGGCATCACGCAGCTCACCTTCGACCCCGAGCACTCCGATGGCGATGCCTTTAAGATCGCCGAGACCATGCGTCCCGAGTGGCCCATCAAGATCCACGGCGTCGTGCGCGCTCGTGGCGAGGAGACCACCAACACCAAGCTCGCGACCGGCGAGATCGAGGTCCTGACCGATCATGCTGAGGTGCTCAACACGTCCGTCACCCCGCCGTTCCAGATCGAGGACGGCATCGAGACCAGCGAGGACACCCGCCTGCGCTATCGCTATCTGGACCTCCGCCGTCCCGAGATGATGGCCAACCTCAAGCTGCGTTCCGACTTTACCTTTGCCATTCGTGAGGCGCTGCACAACCGTGAGTTCATGGAGGTCGAGACGCCCTCCCTGTTTAAGTCCACGCCCGAGGGCGCTCGCGACTTCATCGTTCCCAGCCGTATTCAGCCGGGCAACTTCTACGCCCTGCCGCAGTCCCCGCAGCTCCTGAAGCAGCTGCTCATGGTCGGTGGCGTCGAGCGCTACTACCAGGTTGCCAAGTGCTTCCGCGACGAGGATCTGCGCGCCGACCGTCAGCCCGAGTTCACCCAGGTCGATATCGAGATGTCCTTCGTGGACCAGAACGATGTCATGAGCGCGCTCGAGGAGGTTCTTGCCGATGCCTTCGGTCGCATGGGTGTCGAGATGCCCACGCCGCTGCGTCGCATGAACTACTGGGAGGCCATGGACACCTATGGCTCCGACAAGCCCGATACCCGCTACGGCATGCACCTGGTCGACCTGACCGACATCTTTGCCAACTCCAAGTTCAAGGTCTTCGCGACCGCTGCGAACGAGGAGGGCTCTGTCGTCAAGGCCATCAACGCCAAGGGCGCCGGTGCCTGGGCGCGTGCCAAGATCGATAAGCTCGCCGGCGTGGCCTCCACGTTTGGCGCCAAGGGCCTGGCCTGGATCGCCTTCCGCGAGGACGGTTCCATCAACAGCCCCATCGTCAAGTTCTTCTCGGACGAGGAGATGGCGGCTCTGCGCGAGCGCATGGACGTCGAGCCCGGCGACCTTGTGATGTTCGCCGCCGGCCCGCGCCTGCTTTCTGATGAGATCCTGGGCGGTATGCGTTCGCACATGGCCAATGCGCTCGAGATCAAGCGCGAGGGTCACGACTTCCTGTGGGTCGTCAACTTCCCGCTGTTCCACTGGGACGAGGATCGCAAGGCCTATGCAGCCGAGCACCAGCCCTTTACCCTGCCGACCGAGACCGACATCGCCAAGATCGAGGCCGACCCGTTGGCAGCTGGTTCTTGCACCTATGACTTTGTCATGGACGGTTTTGAGGCCGGCGGCGGCGGTATGCGTATCCACAACGCCGAGATGCAGATGTCCATGCTCAAGCTCCTGGGCTTTACCGAGGAGCGCGCCGAGTCTCAGTTTGGCTTCCTCATGGAGGCCCTCAAGTTTGGTGCGCCCCCGATGGGCGGTTTCGCTCTGGGCCTGGACCGCGTGTGCATGCTGCTCACCGGCTCCGACTCCATCCGCGACGTCATGGCGTTCCCCAAGACGGCCAGCGGCTCCGACCTCATGTCGGGCGCCCCGAGTGCCGTTAGTGGCGCCCAGCTCAAGGA
>DBFCNY010000250.1:0-6136 GCA_048298285.1 Collinsella sp. | reverse complement strand
CCCCCACACCCCTCACGCGGCGGGCAAACTCGCCTTGTGCTCTATCACGCTAAAGTGTATGATTCTGGACGTTACACGACTCACTTTACTTAACTAAAGTGCCATCAAGGGGGAATACCATGAATACCGATATGTCTCGTCGTCAGTTTGTTGGTCTAGCCGGCTCGCTCGCTACGGTGTTTGGCCTTGGTCTTGTCGGTTGCGGCGGTGGTGCCGGCAAGGGCTCCGCTGCTGGCTCTGCCGCGGCCAAGGATGTGAAGGGCGCTGCGGAGTCCAAGAAGCTCGTGGTGGGCTTTGATAAGTCCTATCCTCCGTACGGCTTTGTGGGCGACGATGGCGAGTACACCGGCTTTGATCTCGATCTGGCCAAGGCTGTTGCCGATAAGCAGGGCTGGGAGGTCAAATACGAGGCCATCGACTGGGACGCCAAGGATACGCTGCTTAACTCGGGCGCCATCAACTGCATCTGGAACGGCTTTACCATGGAGGGCCGTGAGGACGACTACACGTTCTCCGAGCCGTACATGCTCAACGAGCAGGTGCTGGTGGTCAAGAAGGATGCGGGCATCAAGGGCTGGGACGATCTTGCCGGCAAGACCGTGATTACCCAGACCGATTCCGCTGCGCAGGATGTACTCGAGGGTGACCAGAAGGATCTGGCGGCGACGTTTGCCACGCTCGACACGATCGGCGAGTACAACACGGCCTTTATGCAGCTCGAGAGCGGCGCGGTCGATGCCGTGGCGTGCGATCTTTCGATTGCCCAGTATCAGCTTGCCGCCAAGCCCGATGCCTATACGCAGCTTGATGAGCCGCTGTCCAGCGAGCACTACGCCGTTGGCTTTAAGAAGGGCGACACCAAGTCGGCCGATGCTGTAGCCGAGTCGCTCAAGGCGCTCTACGAGGACGGCACGGTCAAGGACCTCTGCGATAAATATTCAAGCTATGGTTTGTCTTTCGATAATTGGGTGCTCAAGTAATGTCTATTCAGGTCATGATGCAGATGCTTGGCCAGGGCTTCTTGGTCAGTTTGCAGTTGTTTGTGCTGACGCTGCTGGGGTCGATTCCGCTGGGAATCCCCGTGGCGTTTATGCGCATGAGCAAAATCGCGCCGCTTCGCTGGATTGCGCGCATCTATATCTCGGTCATGCGCGGTACGCCGCTCATGCTGCAGATGTTTGCCATCTACTTTGCCCCGTACTACGTGTTTGGCATTTCGCTCACGCCCGATTCCAAGTGGACGGCGTGCGTCGTAGCGTTCATCATCAACTACGCCGGTTACTTTGCCGAGATCTATCGCTCGGGCCTGCAGTCCATTCCGCGCGGTCAATACGAGGCCGCCGAGGTGCTGGGCTACTCGCGCCTGCAGACGTTTTTGTACATTGTGATGCCGCAGGTTGCCAAGCGTATTCTGCCGGCGATGGGCAACGAGATCATCACGCTGGTCAAGGACACGTCGCTGGCGTTTGCCATCGGCGTGGGGGAGATGTTCTCGACGGCCAAGGCGCTGGTCGCCTCGCAGGTGAGCATGGTGCCGTTTGCGATCGCGGCGCTAATCTACTGGGTCTTTAACTTCGTCGTCGAGATGCTGCTGGGCGCCGCCGAGAAAAAATTGGATTACTACCATGATTAATTCGGTAATGAATATATCGAACGCGCGTAAGGCGTTTGGCGGCAATGAGGTGTTCAAGGATATCTCGCTTGAGGTGAAGCGTGGCGAGGTCGTGGCGATTATCGGGCCTTCGGGTGGCGGCAAGTCCACGCTGCTGCGGTGTGCCACGCTGCTCGAGACACTCGACGGAGGCTCACTCTCGTTTGGCGACCTTGCCGTTGCGACGGATGCGGGTTCGGGCGCGGTCTATGCGAAGGGCGATGTGCCCAAGCAGGCGCGCTCGCGATTCGGCCTGGTGTTTCAGAACTACAATCTGTTCCCGCACTATACCGTGATGAAAAACATCACCGATGCGCCGATCCGCGTTCTTAAGCGCCCGCGCGAGCAGGCGGAAGCTCGTGCGCATGAATTGATTGCTCAGATGGGGCTTGTGGGCAACGAGAACAAGGTTCCGTGTGAGCTTTCGGGCGGTCAGCAACAGCGCGTGAGTATCGCCCGCGCCTTGGCGCTCGACCCGGAAATCTTGTTCTTTGACGAGCCGACCTCGGCGCTCGATCCCGAGCTAACGGCCGAGGTGCTGCGTGTCATTAAAGACCTTGCCGCGCAGAATATGACGATGGTGATCGTGACCCACGCGATGCAGTTTGCGCGCGATGTTGCCGATCGCGTGGTCTTTATGGACGGAGGCCGCATTGTCGAGGAGGGTCCGGCCGAGCAGGTTATCGACCATCCGCGCGAGCAGCGCACGCGTGAGTTTTTGAGCCGTATCGAGGGATAGGCTCAGGTATTTGCTCAACTATTAATTGAGGCGAAGCCGCCGCAGGTCTTACGGTCTGTGGCGGCTTTTTGTTTGCATCGGCGGGGTTCAATAATCGCCTCACAAGCTTGTCTCTTCCTCTCGCCGCCTGTATTCATACGTGTGCCGAAAGGTGTGCATGGACGGTCGCCCGTGAGGGTAGGGTGGTGGCATAGGACATTTGGAGGGTGAGTCGGCTCGGCTGCCGACCATGCTGCTCCCGGGATGGCACCGACCGCGAACTCTCCCCGTTGGCGTCGCGCAATGCGCGCGGCCCTGCAAGGAGGTCATCATGGGTGCTCCCAAGACCGGCAATGTAAGGAACGTGGTGCTCGTAGGCCAAGGCGGGGTGGGCAAGACTTCACTCGCCGAGGCCATGCTCCACCTTTCTGGCAAGACCGCCCGCCTGGGCGGCCACGACGGCACCAAGCCCACGCTCGACTATGACCCCGAAGAGGTCAAGCGTGCATTTTCCATCTCGACGACCATTGCACCGATCGACTGGAAGGGCGCGCGCATCAATGTGCTCGATGCCCCGTGTTACCCCGATTTTATCGGCGACGCCTTTGCCGCGATGAGCGTCTGCGAGACGGCCCTGTTTGTGGTCGACGCCGAGGCCGGCCCGCAGCCTACGACGGTTAAGCTCTGGTATGCCGCCGAGGACCTGCGCCTGGCGCGTGCGGTGTTCGTAAACCGCCTGTCGCGCCCCGAGGCCAGCTTTGCGACCACGATGGACCTGCTGCAGGAGCGCTTTGGCACGCGCCTGGGCGCCGTGACCCTTCCCTGGGGCGAGGGCGAGGACTTTGACGGCATCATCGACCTGGTGCGCATGAAGGCGCGCCATTGCAACGGCGCCGAGGCCGTTGAGTCGGAGATTCCCGAGGAGTATCGTGCCCAGGCCGAGGAGGCCCATGACCATCTGTGCGAGCTGGTGGCCGAGGCTGACGACGAACTGATGATGAAGTACTTGGAAGGCGAGGGGACGCTGACGCAGGAGGAGCTCGAAGGCCTGCTGTCGAAGGCGATCGCCGAGCGCATCTTTGTGCCGGTCTTTGCGGGCGATTGCATTAAGGAGCAGGGCGTCAACTCGCTGATGGACGACATCGCCACGTACTTCCCGGCGCCGACGGACTACGGCGAGATGCCGCTCATCGACGGTGATTCGCTCAAGATTTCGAGCGACGATGACCGTCCGGTGGCGTTTGTGTTTAAGACGCTGGCCGATCCGCAGCAGGGTCGCATCAGCTTTATCAAGGTGCTGACGGGTACGCTTGAGCCGGGTCTTGAGCTGATCAACGCGCGTACCCGCAAGAGCGATCGTCTGGCCCACCTGTATGTGATGTGCGGCCGCGACATGACCGAGGTCGGTCACGCCTATGCCGGCGACATCATCGTGGCGCCCAAGCTGGCGGCCGAGACGGGCGATACGCTCTCCATTACCGGTAAGGTCGAGGCTGCGGCGTTTAAGTTCCCCAACTCGCAGTACCGCATTGCCATCGAGGCCGAGAACCGCGGCGACGAAGAGAAGCTCTACACGTTTATCGAGAAGGCATGCAAGGCCGATCCGACCATGAGCATCGATCGTGACGAGGAGACGGGCCAGACTATCATCTCCGCCGTTGGTGAGGCGCAGGTTTCGGTGTTGCTCAACCGTTTGGAGGACCGCACCAAGGTCGCCGCCAAGAGCGTGCCGATCCGCATTCCGTATCGCGAGACCATCCGCCGCACGGCGAGTGCCCAGGGCCGCCACAAGAAGCAGACTGGCGGTGCCGGTCAGTATGGCGACTGCTGGCTGCGCGTTGAGCCGCTCATTGGGCCCGACGGCACGAGCGATGGCTATGAGTTTGTGGATGAGGTCGTAGGTGGCCGTATTCCGCGCTCGCTGATCCCCGCCGTGGACAAGGGCGTCCAGGAGACCATGAAGGACGGCATCATTGCCGGCTACCCGCTCACGGGCATTCGCGTGGCTGTGTACGACGGCTCGTATCACAGCGTCGACTCCAACGAGATGGCGTTCCGCGCGGCGGCTCGCATCGGCCTGCGCAAGGCATGCGCCGATGCCGACCCGGTGGTGCTGGAGCCCATCGAGGAAATTACGGTGACTATCCCCGAGAGCTACGCCGGCGCCGTGATGGGCGACATCTCGGCCTCGCGCGGTCGCGTGACGGGTATGGAGACCGATGAGCGCGGAGACACCGTGGTCATTGCCCAGGCGCCGCTGGCAGAGCTGACGGATTATTCGACGCGCCTACGCTCTATCACGCGCGGTACGGGCGACTTTACCATGAAGCCCGCTGGCTACGAGCAGGTGCCTTATGACGTACAGGCCAAGCTGGTCGAGCGCTATGAGGAGGGCCGCGCCAAGTAACGCGTGGTTTTGCCTGCAACATGCATGCCGATGCAAGGGCCGCCCTGGGTAACCGGGGCGGCCCTTTTTGATCCCTTGGGGACGGAGGAAAACGGATCATTTTAGGTTTTGGGGCAGCTTGGTCGGTCCTAGTCTCCCGAGGCCTGGTTGCGGCCGGTAGCGTAGTCGATCTGCACGTGCGGCTGCAGGTTGTAGCAATATACGTGGAAGCAGAGGGTCTTGCCGTGGTCCTCGACCGATTGCGCCTCAAGGCGCATGCCACGGCAGACAAGTTCCTCTTCGTTATACATGGGCGTGACGCGGTAGAGCACATGGTTGCCCGTATCGCGAATATAGTTGAGAATCTGCTCTTCAAACGGCAGCATACCCGTCTCGTTGAGATAACGCGTGCCGGTGAGGAGATTCTTGCGATTGGCGTTCTCGCCGCAGAGTGACCAGGCGATAAGGTGGCAGCGGTTGTAGAGGCTCTGGCCCGGAATAAAGTCGTAGCACTGCTGGTGCCAACCGGCAGGATGGATGCGCGAGATATCGCCGCGCTTGCCTTGACCGAGCGATTCGGGGCCCACGCAGGCGAGCGCTTTGCGAGTGCGACCCAAGCTGTCGAGCTTGGAGAACTTCTTAAAGCAGCCCTCTTCTGTGGCGCGCACGTATTCATCGAGCGTGAATGACGGCGTGCCGAGCGGGTGCGTGCTGTCGGCGCGCAAGGCAACGTAGGGGTTGCCGGCGTAGTCGGGAATGCTGCTGAGATATACGCCGCGGGCGCGGTCGAGATCGGGGTTTTCGACCTCGTCGATAGGGGTGGTGGCACTGTCCGCGGAGGCGTCGTCACCGGTGTCGGTTGCAGCGGAATCGGAGCCATCGCCAGAGTCTTGGCTATTTTGGGAGTCCGAGGAGCTCTCTGTTCCCGATTCGAGCCGGGCAACCAGGTTCGCCTCGTCTTCGGTTCGGCTGGGGCTCTCGTCTTGCTTTTCGGCCAGGGCCGCCGCCTGTTCATCGCATTGCGGCGACAGCAGCTTGGGAGCTCCGTCGAGCGATCCCGTAAACAGCGCAAACCCCAACACCAGGGCGGTGCCGATGGAAAGTACTTGCTTGTAGGCGGGCTTGTGCGACATTGAGGCTCCTGGATGGACGGTTGGGAATCTACCAGTCTAGCAGGAGCCGGCAGGGGCCGTTCTGTCGAACAAATACTCAAGATTTGGGATAGACGTTACTGATTCATTTGCCTCATATGGAGCTGCGGCGGTTGTGTACATGGAATCAGTCGGCGTTTCTCCAGATAAAACCTGCCAAAATAAGCCTGTCCCTTTTTGGTAGGTTAATCGTGAGCTATTTCACCGCAACTTAGGGCACGGTTAGGATG